>CAZNOE010000694.1:0-3772 GCA_964574525.1 uncultured Bifidobacteriaceae bacterium | reverse complement strand
ATCAATTTTGAGAACCACTGCCGCGTCTGCCACTCGCTGCAATTCGATCTCGAGACGCCCGGTTTGACCCTTCCGCACGGCAATCCGGATTTCGCTTCCGCGTTCCTGCACAGCCTGCCGCGGCAATATGCCGATTTCGCGGCGCGTTCCGGCGTCACCGGGGCGGAGGAACAAAAAGAGTTCGTGCAAAAGAAATTGCAAGGTTTGCAGGCGCAAATCGTGTCGGGCGAAGACTTCGAGCGGCGGATTTTCTTCAGCACGGACGCGATTGGACCCCGGGCACAGGTCGGCTCCGTGAGCGGCACTACGCGGGCGCTGTATCCAGGCTGCGCCTATTGCCACGAAGTTAAAACCACATCGCAAGGCGGGCCGCAGATCACGAAGCCGGTGATGTTTGAACGCTGGTTTCTCCACGGCGAATTCAACCACGCCAAACACCCGGGTGTGGCCTGCGCGGAGTGTCATCTCGCCCAGCGGAGCAAGGACACGGCGGACATTCTTCTGCCTTTCAAGAGCACCTGCGCCGCGTGTCACAGTCCGGGCGGTGGCGTGGCGGATTCCTGCGCTACCTGCCACGTTTATCACACGGAGCGGCGCTGACCGGTTGTAAAAAAAGCCAGCAGTGCCCTGATGTGACGGCAGACCACGATTCGCAAAGTGAACGTCTCTGGCTTAAAGGCCTCATGAACACGCGTATCATTTACTGCGGCGACAATCTGGAACAACTCAAAAAAACTACCCGACGCCTGCGTTGACGTGGTCAACATTGACCCGCTGTTCAACTCGAATCGCAACTACGAAGTCTTCTGGGGTGAGACCAAGGAGATGAGCGCCTTCAAGGACAGGCACGCCAGCACCCATGCCTACGTTGACTTAATGCGCCCGCGCTTTGGACTGGTAACATCATCATCATGCGGTAACACTCTGCCAATCGAACCGGCATGGAAACCGAGCAACTACCCAAATTTGTTGTTGAGAACTACGAGATTCACGAATGGCGACACGCCCTTGCAATCCTGCGCCAGGATTTCGCCAAGGAGTATGAAGAAATCGTGGATGTGTTCTCCCGATTTCGGTTACACAGAAGCTGGATCACGGTCGGAGGGGGACGTAAGTCCAAGGTGTCGGAATGGATCGACGGCGAACTTCTCAAGCGCGGTTGGAAGCCTAAAAACTTTGATACAAAGATCACAGTGGACGCGCATAGTTACGAATCGCCAACACACGAAGTGGACTGTTTTAAGAACCGTGTCGCTTTGGAGATCGAATGGAATAACAAAGACCCGTTTTTCGACCGGGACTTAAACAATTTCCGACTGCTCTTTGATCTGCGTGTGATTTCCGTAGGGGTCATCATCACCCGTTGTGATGATCTGCAAGACATCTTCGACGAGTTAGGACGTGGCTCATCCTATGGTGCATCAACCACGCACATGTCGAAGCTGCTGCCACGCATCCAAGGTGGTGGCGGAGCGGGTTGCCCGATTTTGGTGTTTGGAATCAAAAAATCTCTCTATGACAAAAATCTATAATCTCCCCGAACGTAGTGCTGCCGAGGACTTGAGGATAAAGGCAGACGACCACTTTGCCACGATACTAGCCGACCCTCCCTGGCAATTTGACAATCGCACCGGCAAAATGGCGCCGGAGCACAAGCGCTTGCTGCGATACCCGACAATGGAACTAGAGCAGATTCTGGAACTGCCTGTTCCCCGCTTTGCCGCGGCTCGCTCACACCTTTATCTGTGGGTGCCAAATGCTCTTCTGGCGTTGGGTTTGGAGGTAATGAAACGCTGGGGCTTCACATACAAGACAAATCTGGTCTGGTACAAAATTCGCAAGGATGGCGGTCCGGATGGCCGTGGAGTGGGATTCTATTTTCGGAATGTCACAGAATTGGTGTTATTTGGAGTTCGCGGCAGGATGAGAACCCTTCAACCAGGCCGAAGCCAAGTAAATCTTTTCCCGACTCGCAAGCGCGAGCATTCCCGTAAGCCGGATGAGCTTTACGACATCATCGAAGCATGTTCGCCCGGCCCGTATTTGGAGTTGTTCGCGCGATTTCGCCGACCGGGTTGGAAACAGTGGGGCAACGAAGACGTCGAGGAGAACAGTCTCAACGGTGTCGCAATGCGCAAGGGGCATGTGGCCGAGGAGTTGCGGCTGCTCGAACCGCCGAAGGGTTATCGTGCGTCTCGCACATAACCGTATCCGTATGAGAAACAAAAAGGCTAAGCGCGTATGGGTTGTCGTACAAGTCTGGGGCGGCATTCCATTGCCCCCAAAAGTTTACTCCGACAAACTTTCGGCGGAAAAACGCGAGTCAAGGCTTCGGAAGGAATTGCGTCCAGACTACGACGAGATCGGCGTTTTCGAAGCTGTGATCAAGGCAGGCCGGCGGTGACAGTTTCCAAAAAAGCTGCAACACCTTGAACGCCCGCATCGAGATCGTGCGGATCAAGCGGTTTGCCGACCAGAGGTCCACCGGCGTTTCCTACTTCGAGCAAGTTCGTTTGGGATTTGCAGCATCGCCGGGTAGCGGGGAAGCTGGCGTGAGTATCGTGCCCGCGCCACGCGAGAACCCCATCTTCAGCTACAACCAGACCGACTTCGTCAAAGAACGCATCGCGCTGGAGGTTCAGTTCGGCAAATACTCGTTCGTCGCCTACGATTTATTCGTCAAGCCAGAGACGGCCAATGACTGGTGCTTCTCTCCCTCGCTTTTGCTCAATAATTTTTCGGGGACGAGGAGGATTCGTTCCGTGCTCTATCACAACGCCGGATTGCGCGGAAACTTGGCGTAAGGCAGACGCGCGCCGCGATATTGCGTGCGGTCGGCGCGAATGGCGTCCGGCGCAAGGAACAAGGACGCGCCGCTCGCTGCGATGATGTCATCCTGATCAATCCCATCGCCGCTCACGCCGATGGCACCGATCAGCACACCGTTGCGGTAGAGCGGAAAGCCGCCGGGAAAAATCGTGATGCCGTTCGGCAAGTTGGGATTGACGGACGGTGCGTTGGTAACGATGGCCCCATTGAGGGGATTGGTAACGTTCGCCGGGAAGGCGGAGAAACGTTCCTGTAAACCGAGAAAAAGTCCTGGCTGCGTGCCGCTGATGCCGGGCGGATACAAACTTTGCGAAAGGAATCCGACCGTGCGCGCGGAATAGGCGCGCGTCGCCGCCGAGAAAAACACCGCCGTCCGCGCCTTTTGCACGGCCACGTCCCAACTGAAGCGGGTCGTGTCGGGCGAGGTGCAGAACGTGCCGAGCACTGTCGGGGCCACGCCGTTGGAGTTCGGATTGTTCACCACCGAGATGAAGACTTGCGCTGATTGACCGCGCGGCAGACGAATGCCGGCCCGCGTGGTGCGGGCACGGTTGGCGGCGGCGACGATAATATTCGTGACTTCCTGCGCCGTGAGACGCGCAGTGCCCGCGGGCAACGGCACCGCCGAAGGGTCGTCAATGATCGGCTGGCGCAACTGGCCCGTTGCGCCGCCTAACCTCGGCGTGGGATACGCAAACGGCGCGGGCGCCGCTTGCAGCGCGAAAGGCACAACATTGGTTCCGGGCAAACTCGCAAAAGGAATCACTACGCCAAGGCTCGTGGAACTGAACACGTAGGGTACGCGGATGCCGTCAATCAAGACATGCGAACCGAGGATTGTTTCCGCCGGAGCGAAGCCCGTTTGAGCGGCCAACGCCACGTCTTCGTCCGCGTCCGGGTTCGCAATGGTTTGCGGGGTGATGTCCGTTGCGCCATCGCCGTC
>CAZNOE010000693.1:0-3772 GCA_964574525.1 uncultured Bifidobacteriaceae bacterium | reverse complement strand
TTGCCGTGGCAAATCAGAAAAGCGATCCGGGCGCGCGGCGAGTTCGTGTTCGCGGAAAAAAACCAGCCATGCAGCTCAACGCCATCGCCAGCCTTGAAGCGCACGTCCTCGAATGCCCGGTCGAGTTCAGCCGGCGTCGCCTCCAGTTCGCGAGTCGGACAATAAACCTGGCTATGTTCAAACCAACGCAGCATGACGAGCAATAAGACGATTGCGATTGCGAGATGAATGACGCGCTTCAGCCGCGCCCGCCGCTTCTGCGAATCCATACCCGAGTCTGCCATGTCGCTTCGACAATCGCGAGCGCGGCTTTGTTTGCACGCTTGCCCGATATTTTCCCATGCGCTAAAAGTTTACGCGTGACTCCCGAACGCGCAGAGCAGTCAAGCGAACCTTCTCCCGGGCTCGACGCGTGCGTCGCTTCATTGGGCCAACCAACCGGTGAGTACTGGCGCTGGTGTCCACGCTGCGGTCACGAACTGCACAACGAGAAATGCAAGCTCCACTGCCCGCGGTGCCACTGCTTCATGAGTTGTTCGGATTTTGATTGAACGCGAGAATGCAGCCGTCGTAGCGAGCCGGGACTACTTCGCGGGCACTTTTTCCACCGCCAGATCATCAAACCAAATCGGTGTCCCCGAAAACGGACTGCCAAATACTGAGGCACAACCCGCGACCAGTTCTTCCTTTTCGTCGAACGCGACCAACCACTTCGCGGGTTCGGGCGTTCCATTCAGCCACACCTTGCCTTCGATCTTCCATTCGCCGTCCTTCACCTTCCGCACCTGCAAGCGAAACCGCATCCACTCGCCGGCCTTCCAGTCGTAAGCCGCACTCGCCTTGACGTCCTGATCCCTGTAGAGTTCCAGCGCCTTTTTCCCGGGAGAGACTTGCAATCGGAAACCGCCCACGCCGTTGAGTCCCACGCCAAACGTCGGATAGCGCCGGCCCTTCGCGGTGCCGTAGATGCGCGCAGAAACCGCTACGTCGGCGCTTTCCGTCGGGCCAAACTGGATGTTGAAACTGTCGAGTGGCGCGCCCGGCAGCTCGAGTAATTTGTTGCCGCCTTCCGCTTTTACCGCGAACTCGCCGGTCGCAAATTTCAGGTCCTCCGGCAGCTTGCCGATTTCCGCCTTCTCAAAATTGTTTTCATAAAGCGGCTTGTCCGCGGCCGCGACGGTCAGTGTCGCACCGCAAACAACTGTCAGCCAAAATCTCGTGTCTTGCATCGTTCTTCCTCGTGGTCCGTGATGCGTAATGCGTGAAAAGCGAACAACAGCCGGCTTTTTCCTGATCACGCATCACGCATCACGCATCACGTCTCATTCGTTCCGCAGCGCATCCAGCAAATTCCCTCGCAATGCCCCCCGCGTCGCCACCCATGTCCACAGCGCGCCGTTGATCAGCACCGCGCCGAGCGTAATCGCCAACGACCCATAAGGTAGTTGCGCCGCGGGCGAAAGCAATGCGGGCAGCACCGCCACTGCCGCCGCCGCGACACCCAGCGAAAGCCCCAGTGCGAGCAATGCGCCATGCTCGATCAACACCAACTTCTGCAACAGTCGCGCGCGGAAACCCACCGCGAGCAACACCGCCAGTTCGCCGCGCCGCTCCAGCACATTGCGCAGCACCACGATGCCCAGCCCCACGCTGCCGAGCAACAACCCCAGCCCGCCCAGCACCTGAAACGTGCCCAGATACGTATTTTGCACCGCGTTGAACTGCGCGAGCCGCTGCGCCGCGGGCGTTAGTTCCAGCCCCACGTCCTGCATCGCTCGCGACAGCGTGGCAGAGACCTGCGACACGCCGTTCGACGGTGCATCAATTAGAAACATTCGATAACCGCTCTCGCCGGGAAATCGTCTCACGAACTCGGCTTCATCAATGATGAGGCTGCCTTGAAGTATGGAATTCGCCACCGCGCCGACGATGCGCACCTTGAACGCCTGCCCGCGCTCGTCCACGTAATCAATCGTATCGCCGACCTTCTTGTGCATCGCCCACTGGATGGAGTTCGCGTCGCCGATGGCGGGGATTTCAATCTCATTAACACCGGGCTTTAGCCCGGAGTTGCTCGTCACGCGTTGTGGGAAACCGTTTAAACGGTTTTCCGCATCGTGGGACGTTGGAACACCCGGCTGAAGCCGGGTGTTAATGAGACCCCTCCAATCTGCCCCCTTCGCGAACGTAAACCGCCCCTCTAGCAGATCTGGCCTTACCCCGAGCAATCGCGGCTTCTGCGCGCGATTTAGATTGAGGCAACTCGCCTCGTCACCTTCACGCACTCGAAATGGAACGAAGCTCACGCCTTGGAGATCGTGCTCGTTCAACGCAAAAAAATCCCGTCCTGCCTGCGAATTCAAATCCTGCACGACCGGCATCGTCGTTTCCCCGAGGAGGGCAAAGCCACCCGTGCCGGAACTGCGCTCGCTCGCATTGCGATTCGCATCCAGCCGAAACACGCCGATGGATACGATGAGAAAACTCCCGCACGCCAGCATTGCGACTGTGGCCAGACTCCGCTTGCGCCGTCGCGCGCAGCCGCGCACACCGAGCGACGCCAGCGTGATCGGAGCGCCGGTCTCCGACCCGGCGCGTTGTTGAGATTTACCGTCGTCAGAAACGCGCCGGGTCGGAGACCGGCGCTCCATCCCCGCCAACCAGGCACTCACGAAACTCAGTCCCGCAACCAACACCAACGCCCCCGCTCCAAAGAACACCCCCGCATTCGTCGTATCGCCCCTTGCCAGCGCCCAGCCTACCAATCCAAACGCCGACGCCAAAGCCACAAAGCCGATCACCTGCCCCCGACTGTGGACTGTGGACTGAGGACTCTGGACTTCTCCCGTCAACAGTTGCGTCGCCGGTCGTCGCACAAACTTTCGCAGCGCCAGCCAGATCGTTACCGCGCTAACCGCCGTGCTCGCGCAAAAGCCGATGACCAGCGTCTGCGGGGTCGCGTGAAAACTCAGCGCCGACTGGCCGACCGCCTCGCGCCAGATCGTCGTCAGCCCATGCAACATCGCCCGTGCGTAAGCCATGCCGCCCAGCGCGCCGAGTACGCCGCCCAGGAAAGCCAGGGCCACGCCTTCGCCGAGCAATAGTCGGCGCACCTGTTTGGGCGTGAAGCCGAGCGCGAGCAGTGTGCCGATTTCCGCCGTGCGTTGCTCCAATCCAAACTGAAACAACATCGCCATCAGCAGCAGCGCCGCGACAATGAGGAAAAAGCTGAAGCCCAGAAATAGTTGTCCGAAATCCTGCGATTGCTCCGCCGCCTTGAGCGCCTGTTCGCGTACCGGTTCGAAGCGCAAACCCAGTTCCTCGGGCTTGAGATCGGCCAGTATCTTTTTCTCCAGCGCGGCGCGGTAAACCTCTGCGATTTGTGTTTTACGCTCGCCCTCACCCTGACCCTCTCCCTCGGGGAGAGGGGACAGCCGTTGCTCGCCGCTTGGTTTTTCTGAAGCCTTTGAGCTGTCGGCAGACTTTAGTTCGCTCTGCGACTGGGAACGATTCTCCCTCTCCCCGGGGGAGAGGGCGGGCGTTCCATTCGTCGGAATCGGAAACCGGATCGCCGTCAACTCGCCGAAGCGATTCGCCCACATTCTCTTCCCGGCGGCGAGCGTGACAAATGCCTTCGGCGTACCGCGATATTTCTTCCAGTATTCTTCGTCCTTGGGACGAATCTTGTGAACGAGCGGGAAACCTGCGTCCCAATCGCTCGTGCTCTCAGCCTTTTCGATGCCCGGAAAATCAGGCATCAACGTGCGGTCCG
>CAZNOE010000692.1:0-3780 GCA_964574525.1 uncultured Bifidobacteriaceae bacterium | reverse complement strand
CCTCTCACGCCAGCCAGGATTCCAGATTTTGCTGCACAAACGCGTCATCGTTCAATTGCGGGTAAACTCTCCAGACGCGGTCAATTTCGGCGCTTTGACCGGGTGAGAGTTGTTCGCGCGGGTTCAAGCATAGCGTATTGGTCATCAAGCCCTGCCGACGCAGCACCTCGTGAATGCCCGCGATGCAACCCGCAAAGTTGTTTGCTGAATCAAAGAACGCAGCGTTGCAGTCGGTGACTTGCGCGGCGAGCGTCAGCAACCGCGCCGGCACTGTGTTGTTCGCCCGGGCGGCCTTGCACTCGTCCAGCAACTTCACCGCAGCTTGCGTCCAACACGCCCAGTGTCCGAGCAATCCGCCAACCATGCGCAATCGCACTTCGCCTGCTGGCGCGGTGACGGCGTATTCGGTGAGCAAATCCGTTACGATCGAATCGTCGTTGCCAGTGTAGAGCGCGATGTCTCCGGCTCGACCCGCTTCCGCCACGGCGCGCACGACGTCGAGCGTCTGATAGCGGTTAAATGGCGCGATCTTGATGGCGACAACATTTGGAATCTCGGCGAAACGGCGCCAGAAGTTGAATGACAACACGCGGCCTCCCACCGCCGGTTGAAGATAAAAGCCGATGAGCGGAATCTCGCACGCCACCGTGCGACAATGTTGGACCAGCGCTTCATCTTCCGCCTCGCGCAACGCAGAGAGCGAGAGCAACCCGGCGTGGTAGCCGGCCTCACGCGCGAACTGTGCTTCGGCCACCGCCTGCGCTGTCTTGCCGCAAACGCCGGCGATGCGAACGGTCTGCCGGTTCGTAGCCTGGTCGCAAGCAACGATTGTGTCGGCAGCGAGTTGCAGAACTGGTTTGAAAAGCCCGTGCCGCGGTTCGCGAATTTCAAACTGCGTCGTATGCACGCCCACGGCGATGCCGCCCGCGCCGGCGGCGTGGTAGTAACGTGTGAGTGCGCGCTGGCGGCGCTCATCGAACTTTCGCTGTTCGGTCAAGGCCAGCGGATGCGCAGGTATGACGAGACCCGCGCGGAGTTTTTCCAGGACCCACGCAGGCGGCAACGGGTAGTCAGTCATCAATACCTCCCATCACGCACATCGAAGTGCGTCGGTTTGCCGAGACTGCGCCCCCCGCGCTTCACCCAATCCGCCGTCCAGCGAATCATGGCTTCCAGCGGCGTGGGCGGATCGCCGAGTTGCGCACGAAGCTTTGTGGTGTTGCCGATCAACGCGGACTCGCTCTCAACTCCCAAGAACTTCACCGGCTTGTCCAGCAGTTCGCCAAACTGCGTCGCGACTTCACGCACCGAAAAAACTTCAGCGCTCGTCAAGTTGAACGCCGGCGCCGGCGAGCTGGCCAGCGCCAGCGAACGGATCACCATTTCATTCGCGTCGCCCTGCCAGATGCAACTGAAGTAGCCGTTAGTGAGTTCAATCGGTTGGCCGGTCCAGATTTTTTCCGCGATGTCGCGTACCACGCCGTATCGCAATTCGACAGCGTAAAACAAGCGCAGCAATGCGACGTGTGTGTGGTTTCGCTGGGAGTAGAATTCAAAGATGCGCTCGCGCCCAACCGTGGCGTTGGCGTATTCGCCGAGCGGAGTGAGCGGATCAGACTCCACGGAACCACCGCGGGCGACGGGTGAAAGCGGATAAACGTTGCCAGTGGAAAGTACGACGATGCGGGTCTGGGAATAGCGCTCGGCCACGCGCGCCGGGACAATTGTATTGGCCGCCCAGGTGCCCGCCGGACTTTGCGTCGTGCCGAATTTCTGGCCGACCAGGAAGATCGCGTGCTCGGCGGACGGCAGTTGTCGGACCGCGTCGGCGTCGTACAGGTCGCAACTCAATGCTCGCACGCCGCGTTCCTGCAGCCAGCGTCGCGCCGTTGCGTCGGAAAACCGGCTGACGGCGATCACGTCGAGTTTATGCCCCACGGTTTCCGCAGCGCGGCGGGCGAGCACAGCCAGCGTCGGCCCCATCTTCCCGCCAGCTCCCAGAATCACGAGCGGGCTGCGGACAGATTTGATGAATTGAACCAGCTCCGCGCGGGGTCGCGTGAGCAGTTCGTCAAGCGCCTCTTCCGTTTCGATGATTTGCGGCAGGACCGATGCGGCGGCTTGTTTCATACGCCCGCACACGATGCCGATGGTCACGTCAGCGGCAATATTATTTTACAGCGCAGTTGGACCCTCAGGATGATTGTGAATGTCATTGAACGAAGGCGAATTTGGTAATGGTACTCTACCGGCGATTTTCTAAACTTGTTGGCGTCGGCTAGTCAGGATAAACACATGAATGCTTATGGAGCATTGTAAGGTGTGTTTGTCCCGCCAGATGCAATTGAGCACCACCATGGCAGGGGCGGCCGTGTTGAGACAGGTTGTCCGTCGGGCTTGGATTGCGCTGCTGGCGGTCGTCTCAGCGGCTTTGCCCGTTGTTGGCAGAGATCAGACTTCGACCCCCGCAACTGTTCCGGCAACTTGGACGAACAAACCGTGGTCCGACCCAAACTTTTTTCCGATCGCAGTCTGGCTACAAGCCCCGGCCAACGCGGAGCGCTATCGCAAAGCGGGGATCAACCTCTACGTCGGTTTGTGGCGCGGGCCGACCGACGAACAATTGGCGGCGCTGACGAAAGCCGGCATGCGCCTCATTTGCGGGCAGAACGAAGTCGCGCTGCGCCACCGAGACGATTCCACGATCATCGGCTGGATGCACGGTGACGAGCCGGACAATGCCCAGTCGTTGGGCGAAGGACGGGGTTGGGGCGCGCCGGTTTTGCCGGAGAAAATCGTTGCAGATTATCAGAAGTTGCAGGCCGCCGATCCGACCCGCCCCGTGCTGCTCAATCTCGGTCAAGGCGTGGCGTGGGACGGTTGGTATGGCCGCGGCGCGCGCAAGAATCATCCGGAGGATTACCCAAAGTATATCGAGGGTTGCGACATCGCGTCGTTCGACACCTATCCCGCCACGCACACGAGCAAGGAAGTGGCGGGCGATCTCTCGTTCGTCGCGCGCGGCGTGGAGCGGCTGGTGAAATGGACGGAAGGCCGGAAGCCGGTCTGGAATTGCCTCGAATGCACCCACATCGGGAACCCGGATCGCAAGCCCACGCCCCACGAAGTCCGCTGCGAAGCGTGGATGTCGCTCATTCACGGCTCGCGCGGGTTGATTTACTTCGTTCATCAGTTCAAGCCGAAGTTCATCGAGGCCGCCCTGTTGGCTGATCCGGAAATGCTCGAGGCCGTGACCGCGCTCAACCGGCAAATCACTGAACTGGCGCCCGTCCTGAACAGCCCCACCCTCAGCGACGCAGTGACCGTGCAATCCACCAACGCCGCCGTGCCTATCGCGACGATGGTCAAGCGGCACGAAGGCGTGACATATCTATTCGCCGTGGCGATGCGGAACGGCGAGACGACGGCGAGCTTCAAGCTGAAGGGAATCGCCGGCAGTCCGACGGCGGAAGTTCTCGGCGAACAGCGGACGGTGGTCACCAAGACCGGTTCTTTCACCGACCACTTCGCTCCGTGGGAGGTCCACCTTTATCGTGTGCGGCAGGGAACAAGACGGTAATCCTCTTGCGCATCACACCGGGAATCACTTGTCAGCCGCGCGTCGCAGCTTTAACACTAGCCCAATGCAAGTTCCTCTGGTCATGACGGTCATCGGCAAGGACCGCACTGGTCTCGTCGAATCGGTCGCCCATGTGGTCGCCGAACACGGCGGCAACTGGTTGGAGAGCCGCATGTGCCGGTTGGGCGGCGAGTTCGCGG
>CAZNOE010000691.1:0-3794 GCA_964574525.1 uncultured Bifidobacteriaceae bacterium | reverse complement strand
ACTTGAACGGTTCCGCCTCGCGGCGAAGCTTGGATCGCATTCTGAATCAGGTTTTCCAGAATGAACAAAATCAGGTTGGCATCACGATTCACCAGCATACCTTGAGTCGAAAGCTGGAGTTGGAAGTCAACGCCGGCCACCGCCGCCGCCGGACGCACCTTCGCACTAAGGATGTCGGCCAACTCCGTGAGCGAAATTTCATAGTGCGCGGTGCCGTTTTGCTCCGCCAGAACCCGCACAATCTCGTCAATCAGGGTTTGCATCCGCCGGGTCGTGGCGACCGCCTCCTGCCATTCGTCGTCCGCTTCGGCTTGACCGGCCGAGGCGCGCTGAGCCATGAAGTTTTGCAGTCCGGAAAGCGGATTGCGCAAGCCGTGAATCAAATGCGCCGTGACCGAACCAACAGCCGAGGTTTTGGCCGCGAGCGTCAATTCGTGATTGGCGCGCAGCAGACTGGCGGTGCGCTCTTGGAGCATTCGGTTGCTGCGTCGCAGACGGTGGTAAGCCCAAAGCAAGATTGTCACCAGCACTGCTCCGCCGACAACAAATGCCAGGACGCTTTGCCACGCAAGGTGTTTGTCCAGCGCGGCAAATTCCGTCGCAACGTTCCGGCCGTCCAGAATCAACTGGGCCGCGCCCAGGAATTCGGTCTTTTCGTTGAGATGAATCGGAATCGCGACCTCGAGCAGCGGCGCGCGCTTTGATTCGGCATCGTTGAGGGTCAACAAAGATAAATCCGCCAGCCGTGCTGACTCCCGGTAGCGGCTGACCGGCTGCAAACGTTTCAACGCGCCAAGGTCCTGGGCGTCCAGATCGGCTGGCGTGATGTATCCTGGAAAAGCGATCAGGAACTTGCCTTGGGAATCAAACAACCTCACCGCCAGCACGCCGCGAAGCCGGGAGATTTGGAGGGCCATCAGCAACTGATCGGCCTGACTTTCCATGCGCGAGCCGTTCGTGGCGGAGTCCGCGTTCTGCTGCCAGAGGGCAACGCTGTGCAGAATCTGCGCATCGCGTTGGGTGATCTGCGCGCGAATTTTTTGCCGGAGCTGGAGCGTGCCCAGAAGAATGGTGCCGCCCAGAATGGCCAGGGTGGAGACGATGGCCAACCCCGGAATGAACCGGGAAAATCTTGTTGGCCCTGGAAGGGCAGCATTCGTGTTCATATTTCTTCAGGCCGCGACTTCACGCAGCGCCGGCAAACGACGCTATTCAACGCCTGTAACTCTTTACTCGATTCAAAACTGCCAGTCAATTCCGCTGCGGATGACGTTGGCCGTATAACGGTCGAATAAAGCATTGGATTGCGATCGCTCATGCGAGTAGTCGGTAAAAAGTTTCATTTTTTTGGTGAGGTTTCTCTCCGCGTGGAGAGTGAAGCTCAAAACAGTCTTGTTGCGTTTGCGCAAGTCAGTGGCGCTGACGGTTTGCACCGGAAAATCGTAGTAGGCGATCCGGGCCTGACCGCTGAGTTCCCACTTTTCAGCGCGGTAGGCCAGTTTTTGTGAGGCGCGATAAAGATTGAAATCGAAAAAGCCGGAGCCATTGTCCTCGTTCACTTCCCACCCGAGTCTTGCGGTAGCACGCCAGCGGCGTTTTGCGTCCCAGTTATGCTTGAGAGATAATTCCAGGATTTGCGTGGTGAATTCCAACTCAGTGCCGGGCACAGGCATTCCCATTCGGTCAACTTGCGTGCGGGTGTCGAACGGCATCAGATTCCGTTGGTAACTGAGCGTGACATCCGATTTGTGGCCGTAGCTTCGCCCCAGCGAAAGCCGCGGCCCGAATTGCCAGGAGTCATCCAACGGTTCGGCCACGAACTGGCGCGTGCCGCTCATCTCGAGCTCCACCCAGTTCTTCTGAAAATCCCGCCGCAATGCCCAACGCCCGCCGACTGCGTGCAATTGCAGCTTCGCAATCGCCGTCACCGTTTCGGTGGCTGAAACATCAAGCACCTGGTTTTGGTAAATGTATTGTGCGAGGAAGGAACTTTTCCATTGATGCCCAAGGTCCTTGCCAACTTGCAGGACCGCGATCAAGGATTGTTCGTCCTCGACACCCACCGACTCGAAGTAGCGCACGTTCTCTCCGGTGAGGAAAAAATTGACCTGCCAGCCGGCGGTCGGCAGCCGAAAAACCAGCATCTCCAGGCCGCTGGCCCAGAAGGCGCTCGATTTCGGATTGGTGTTGTTCAGAAGCACATTGTCCTTGAAACCGAAGCTGCCCCGCAAATCCACGGTCTTATACCAAAGAGGGATGCTGGGTATGGATTCTTCGTTTTGCGCGCGTGCAGTCATCAGGATTCCACAGGTCATCACAGCACTTATGAGCTTGCCGCTTGGGACCCGCCAGAAATGCCGTCTATTCATTTTCATTTAAATACACAAACACTAGGCGACTTATTTTAGTCAGCACCGAGACGCTGAACTCTGTCTTCCGGCAAAAGAGACACGACGCCGACTTGAAAAGAGTCCTCGCGCCAAAGCCTGACAAGCAGGCTTCTCCTGGACGCGGGCTTCCGATTCGCGCAGGAGTTTTCGGTTTTGGTTCGTAGTCTCGGGCCTGATCCGAAGCAAACGGGCCTTGGCAACTTCAATTTCTGTTGTCGTGCTGTCACTTGGTGGTCGTCACTTGTAAATCCACGGTTTTGTACCAAAGACGGATTTTGGGTATGGATGCTTCGTCTTGCGCATACGCATTCATCAGGATTCCACATAGCATCACAGCACTTATGAGCTTGCCGCTTGGGAGCCGCCAGAAATGCCGTCTATTCATTTCATTTAACTACACAAACACCAGGCGACTTATGATAGTCGCCTGGTGTCGTTGTCTGTAAACTCAACTCGAATGGAGCTGTCGGTTACAACAGTTGTGCAGGTCGTCCGGTTTAGGGAAGGCGACCGCGGTTGCCCGCAGGCGTGCCGGCGGCCTGGTCAATCCCCCGATCACGATTGTCCTGGAATCGTTGGCGCATGCTTTCAGCCTGCTGTTGCGCCTGTTCGCGGATGTCAGCCAACTGGTCTTTCAATTGATCGGTGAGTTGTCGCAGTTGGTTCACCAGTGCTTCGCGGTCTTGCTGAGACGCGCCTTTGAGCTGATTAATAAGAGCTTCCCGCTGTGTCTGGAACTGCTGAACCAAGGTTCTCGCATCAGAACCGATCTGAGGATGCGACGGAGGGACATTGGTGACCCCCGGCGGCAAGGTGACAGAGAACCGATTGGTAAACTGGGGCGGCAGATTGGTGAGGAACTGTGAGTAGTTCGTCCACCAACCGGGGGAGGGCACATTGTTTGTGAAGTGGTTCGTAGGCTGAGCAAAGGCCGACCCGGCCCAAAGAGCCAGCGCGGCGATTAGCGGAAGAGTAAACGGTCTGCTTTTTTTCATATTATTTGTTTCTTTTTGTTGTCCTAAACCGACCGGCACTTTACCGAACGGCTGGCCGAAAGTCTCTTTGCAATAGGCGTGCCATCACGCTCCATCGCGACAGAGTCCGTTCTAACTATGGGATTTACATAAAAGTTAGGCTCTTGGAGCAGGCTTCCGCATCATCCTATTCTGGGGGAATACTCCCAAAACCAATGCTCCGTTTGGGGAACTGTTCCCAAGAAGATGGGACGCTTTAGGTTTTACGAAGATGAACCCGGCAGATCCTCCTGGTTCGGTTGCCGATGGCGGATATAGTCTCGCGAAACTCCAAGCAGCCGCGCGGCAGCCGAGACATTGTTGTCGGTTTATTTCAGGGCGTGCTCGATCAGCCGGCGGATTGCTTTCTCCAAATCGAATCCGTGCTCGG
>CAZNOE010000690.1:0-3802 GCA_964574525.1 uncultured Bifidobacteriaceae bacterium | reverse complement strand
GAGAATGGAGGAGCCGGCGGTTACTCCCCCCAATCCGAGTACCTTTCCAATCGCGACCAATAGCGGCAGCTTGGGAAGCACCGCCGACGGGACGAACATGTGGGGTACTTTGGCGGCGCAAAGCGGTGCCACTTATGCCGGTTTTGGTGGTACGAACAATAAGGCTGTCCTCTTTGATGGCGGAAATGGTTTTGTCGGATTGCCAGATGATCCGGGCCTCCACTTCTCCGGCAACATCACAATGATGGCCTGGGTCAAGCCGACCGCGAAGGATTTCTTCCGCAACATCATCGCGCATGGCTGGGATGGCGCATACGCAGAAACATTCCTGCGAATCTCCCGGTCCGACGATGGCACCGGTGGAGGCGTTCTGAATACTAACTATTACGAATTGGGGGTTACTGACGGCGCACCGAATACTTACTACGATGCTGTAACGTTGCCAATTCCTGATGGCGATGTCGGCAACTGGGTTTTTCTTGCTGGAACGTACGATGGTGCTAACTGGAAGCTATATCGCAATGGCGTGTTGGTGGGGTCGGTCGCAAGTACTCACGGCGCAATAGACGTAACGAACCGGTGGACCATTGGCGCGCGAAACGGACCACCTTCACCGACCCGCTTCTTTGGAACCGGCAACTATGACACGGTGTATGCAACTTCAGGCCTGTTCTTTGGCGGCTTGATTGATGAGCCCGCGATTTTTAACACCGCACTGTCGGCGGCGGACATCGCCAGCATCTACAATGCAGCCCAGGGATCGCCTGTGATCACACGTGCTGTGCAAGTGCCGGCCGGCGTCTATAAAGGGTCTTCCGGATCCTTCTCGGTCTGGGCTGAAGGCAGTCCGACGCTTGGCTACCGCTGGACCAGCAATGGGATTTCGACCGGGGTGACCGCGACCAACCTGACGCTCAATAATCTGGCCGCTGGCAGTCTCACCGTCGCCGTGGTCGTTACCAACGCGTATGGTTCAGCCACCAGTTCCGTAACCTTCCTCGTGGTGGCGTCGAAGCCTCTCATCACCCAACAGCCTGTGGCGATCACGCGATATGCGGGACTGCCCTTTACCTTTTCCGTTGCAGCGGCAGGCACCGCGCCGCTCACTTACCAATGGAAGACGAACAACACCGACATTCCTGGCGCCACCTCCAACAGGTACGGCGGTATTGTCAGTTCAGCGACCGCAGGCAGCTACAGTGTCACCATCACCAACGAGGCTGGAATATCTAACAGTGCCTCAGTCTTGCTGACTCCCCTCGCGGTGCCTACCGGATACGCCGGGGCGGTCTTTGCGAATTCGCCCGTCGCCTACTGGCGGCTGGGAGAAATCAGCGGTAGCGTCGCCAACGACTATTATGCCGGTCACGACGGCACTTATTTCGCTGCCGCTCTCGGCCAGCCTGGGTATTCCGACCTCGATCCTAACACAGCCGTCACCTTTAACGGTGTCAACTCCTATGCCGGCACCATCAACGGCGACCCCGCCACAGGAGGAATCAACTTCCAGGGCCACGTCAATTTCACGCTGGAAGCCTGGGTCAACGCTCCTGCAGGCTTGCCCGGAGAATCCAGTATCATCGCCAAGGGTGCTGGCAATGTGGGCACCGCTGCAAGCGAGCAATTCGCGCTCGATGTTGCCAACAGCACCGGCTCAGGCAACTTGGTTTATCGGTTCTTCACCCGTGGTGGTGGCGACAGTCTCTATCAAGCCTTTGCCGACATCGGGCCGGATGGCACGTGGCATCATGTGGTTGGGGTTTACGATGATCTCAACGTCCTCGGTATGGGGGTAAACTTGCATATCTTCGTAAATGGCGAGTTGCGCGGTTCCGCCCCCACCCGTCCTGCAGGTGTGCGCGCTTCCGATAACCCCGTCAGCATTGGCTCCAAACGTCTGGGGAACACTCCGGCTTACGACGGCACCTTCAACGGCATCGTTGACGAGGTCGCCGCTTACTCCTACGCGCTGACCCTCTTGCAGATTTCAAACCACTACGCCCAAGCGTACGGCACCACCACCAAGCCGAACATTACCAGGCAACCCGTATCGCAGACGGTCTATGAATCGTCGCCAACACCGCCCAAATTCGAGGTCGGCGCCTACGGTACTCAGCCGTTGACGTACCAATGGAAGAAAGGCGGCGTTGACTTGTTTGACGGCGGGAACATCTTCGGCGCCAATACTCGCACGCTAACGATCAACCCCGTCTCCGTGAGCGATGTTGGCAATTATTCCGTCACCATCAACAACTCGGTCGGTCCCGTCACCAACAGTACCGTTGCCACGCTCGCCGTTATCCCAGCTCCAACCAACGCCGTGAATGTTCCCGGCTTGGTCTTGCACCTGCCCTTCAATGGCAGCCTCAACGATACGAGTGGCCGCGGCAATAACGGCACAGGCATGCGCGCGACCCTCACCTCCACCAACCCAGCCGTTCCGGCGGCCAATGCGGGCATCAACCCGGACTTTTACTACGAGTCAGCCGGTAAGCTGGGTCAGGCTCTGCATTATCACACCGCTACCACCAACGGCGGCGGCACTTATCCTGATTTTCCGGCAACTAACGCCTATTATGTCACCTTGGGCGACAAACCTGATCTGCGCTTTGGTTCCAATGTCAACTTCAGCGTCTCCTACTGGGTTCGTTTCCCGGCCTTCAACGGTGTGGGCGATCTGGGTGACCTGCCGTTTATCTGCTCGTCGGTCGGCTCCTATGGAGGCGCCGGTATGACCTTTGCGCCCTCCTACAACCTGCGGCCTGGGGGGGGTACCTACGCTGGCGGCAGTTGGTCTTACAGCCTCAATGGCAACGTCCAGCTCTATGGGGAGGAATATCTGCTCGACGAAGGGGCCTGGCATCACGTGGCGCACACCTTCGATCGCGCTGGCCAGGCAATCACATACGTGGATGGCGTGCGGAAAGATGTGCGCCCGGCCGTCGCGGCCGGGAATCTCGACAATGGAAACCCAGTCAATATCGGCCAGGATCCCACCGGTAGTTACGGGGAGGAAGGTTATTACGATATTGATGACATTGGCATCTGGCGCAGATCTCTCTCTTCCCTCGAGGTGGTCGGAATTTACCTGGCGGCCACCCTGGCAAACTCCAGCTTCGTGGATACTTCGCCAGCGATTGTCACCGGCCCCGGCGCCAACCAGGTGACAGTCACCTGGCAGGCCGGCACCTTGCAATCTGCGACCAACGTATCCGGACCATACACTGACGTTTCCGGCGCGACCTCGCCGTACACGGTCACGCCGGCAGACAAGATCTTCTACCGCACTCGTTATTGAGTCCGTTAGTGCTTCGGCACCAAAAATCAACGTGGCCGGGAAAACCTTCCCGGCCACTTTTTCACGCCGATTGATGGTGTGCCGAGAAATGGCTGTGCGCGTTGTGCTTTGTCGCCCTTCACGGTCACGCCCTCGGCTGCCGCGCCGACGAAGTACTATCGGATACGGCTCTGATCGCCCGATTCACAACATTCTGAAAACACGACGGCCGGAAATTCGCTTCCGGCCGTTTTTTTGATTTCGAACCCAGTTCACGCAGACAATGTGGTGGTTGTGTAGAATTCGATTCCCACCGCTGTGTCATCGCAGCCGGCACGGCTGAGTCTCATGCACGCTCCGAGCACCAGGCCAGCGCAAGCGACGTCGCTGTCACAATCCACATAAACCTCCACGCGGTCCCGCTTGAATGAGTACCCTTGGCCGGAACGATGCAGTAGCGTGGGGAGCGTACGCGTCTCGCGTGCGGTCGTTGCCGTCCCGGCAACGATTCCAAATCACAAACTT
>CAZNOE010000689.1:0-3805 GCA_964574525.1 uncultured Bifidobacteriaceae bacterium | reverse complement strand
CGCTGGATGTGGCGGTGATCAAGCAAGGCACGTTTAATTTCATCTTCCACCCGCACAACTGGATTCGCAACGACCAGGTGGTGGAGTTCATTGATAACGCGGTGGAGAAATACGGGAGCAAAGTGAAATTCCTCACGTTCCGCGAAGCGCAGGAGCGGCTGGACAAATATCTGCTCGCCGGCCAGCCGTTGCGCGCGCCCAATGGTGAGGACAATGGGGTGCGTCTGCTCGATGTGAACAACGACGGCTATGAAGATGTCATGATCGCCAACGGGCAAGTCCGCAAAACGCGCGTGTGGCAGCCGGCGGAAAAAACGTGGCATGAAACGACCTTGCCCGTTGCGCTCGTGGGGCAGGCTTCCAGCCTGCCGGTTGGCGAGGCATCCTTGCCTCGTGGTTCGAGCGGCAGGATGCCGCCCGAACCGGCAGACAAGATGTCTGCCCCACATTTTCAGGCTGGCGCGCGATTTGGCGTGATGAGCGCGGACGGAAACGCGACGGTTTTTTATCGGACGGAATCCGCGGCGGGCGCGTGGCACTTTACCGGAAAGGAATGGGCCGAGGACAAAACTTTCTTCCGCGGGCTCGAACTGGACGGTCAGCCGGTGCGCACACGCGAAGCCGGGCGTGACCGGGGCGTGCGTTTGCGCGACGTGAATAACGACGGTCGCTGCGAACTCATCGTGGGGAACGAAAATCAAAACGCCGTGTTCGCCTGGTCGGACGAAGAGAAATCCTGGAAGCGACTGCCGTATGCCTTGCCGGTCGGAACTTCGATTGTCAACGAGCAGGGCCACGACAACGGGCTGCGTTTCGTTGACCTGAACCACGACGGTTTCGACGATGTGCTCTTCTCGAATGAGAAGGCCTATTCTGTACATTTGTTCGTTCCGGTGGAAAGGCGCGACGTGGATTGGTTGCTCGGCTGGACGCAGGAATTTCGCTCTGGCAAACGTCCCGACGAGTCGGGAGACGAGATCCCCATGATTGTGCGCGGCGGCGAGCATCCGAACAACGGCGTCTGGCTTAAGCGCAGCACGATGTGGGTGCAGAACGAGGACACTGCGCATCTGCCAGATAAAGTGGATCGCCGCTCGTTCGAAGCGCTGCTCACCGAAAGCGGACCGCCGCCAAAATCTCCCGCCGAGTCGCTCGCGGCCATCCGGGTGCGTTCCGGATTCAAAGTCGAACTGGTCGCGCAGGAGCCGCTCGTGATGGACCCGGTGGCGTTTGACTGGGGAGCGGACGGAAAACTCTGGGTCGTCGAGATGGGTGATTATCCGCGAGGTGTCCCGACGGGTCGGGACGGCAAATTCGGCGGCGTAGTCCGCTTTTTGGAGGACACTGACGGCGACGGCAGCTACGACAAATCCACGGTGTTTCTCGAAGGGCTTGGCTTTCCGAACGGCGTCATGGCGTGGCGCAAGGGTGTGCTGGTCAGTTGTGCACCGGAGATTTTTTATGCCGAGGACACAGACGGCGACGGCAAGGCGGATGTGCGCAAGGCTCTTTTCACCGGCTTTGCAAAAGGGAATCAACAACATCGGATGAATGGTTTTGAATACGGATTGGACAACTGGCTTTACGGTGCGAACGGCGACAGCGGCGGCGAAGTGACTTCGGTTTTCACGAGAAAGACCTTCAACATCAGCGGGCGTGATTTTCGTTTCCGGCCTGACACCGGCGCGTTTCAAACCGAGACCGGCCACACGCAATTTGGCCGTCACCGCGACGATTGGGGCAATTGGTTTGGGAACAACAACTCCTCGTGGGGCTGGCACGATTTGGTGCCGGAGCGTTACCTCGTGCGCAATCCGCATCTCGCCGTCCGCGCGACCGTACGCGAATACGCGACTTACGCCGAAGGTCACCGGCTCTACCCGATCAGCCAGGCGATGCGCCGTTTCAACTGGCCCGGGGCCGTGAACACCGTGACTTCGGCGTGCAGCGCAAGTCCGTACCGCGATGAATTGTTCGGGTCGGAATATGCCAGCACCATTTTCATCTGCGAACCGGTACACAACGTCGTCCACCGCGAGGTGCTCGCACCGGATGGCGTTACCTTCAAGAGCCATCGCGCGAACGATGAGCAGTCCAGCGAATTTCTGGCTTCGGCGGACAACTGGTCGCGATTTGTTTTCTGCAAGACCGGGCCGGATGGTGCGCTTTACGTCGCCGACATGTACCGGCTGGTCATCGAGCATCCGGAGTGGATTCCGGCGGAGGTTCAAAAGCGGCTCGAACTGCGCGCAGGCCACGACCAGGGACGCATCTATCGGGTCTCGCCGGCCGACGCGAAACTGCGGGCGATTCCGCGTCTCGACAAACTGAACACCGCCGGATTGGTGGCGGCGCTCGACAGTCCAAACGGCTGGCAGCGCGATACCGCCCAACGCCTGCTGGTTCAGGCTTTCGATAGCGCCGCCGCAAAACCACTCGCAGCGCTGTTGGCAAAAAACCCGAATCCGAAAGTCCGCCTGCAAGCTCTCTGCACGTTGGACGGCTTGGACGCGTTGACGCCCGCAATCGTTGAGACCGCATTGAAGGACAAGCATCCCGCTGTCCGCGAACAGGGCATTCGGGTCAGCGAGAATTTGTTATCGAAGTCGCCGGCAGTTGCCAGGTCATTGCTGAAGCTCGTGGACGACCCTGAAATCCGTGTCCGCTACCAACTGGCCTTCAGCCTGGGCGAAATCAATGATCCGCGCGCCGGCGGCGCCCTGGCAACACTGGCCGTTCGTGATTTTGAGAATCCGCAGATGCGAATCGCCGTGATGAGTTCGGCCACGCGGCACGTCGGTTCAATGCTCGCCGGAATTCTGGCCGACCGGCAGACCGTTCCGCCGGCCACCGTTTTGGAGCAATTGGTCAATCTCGCCGTTGTGCTTGATGACCGCGACGCGCTGGGGAAGGCGCTCGGCGAAATCGCCAAACCAGTGAAGGAAGATCACACCGCGTGGCGATTCAGCAGCGTCGCGGGTTTGCTCGATGGCCTGGAGCGACGCGGCCTTTCGCTCAAGAAATTTCACGCCGAGGCGCGGCTTGAAATGAAGGAGGCCATTCAGAAACTCGACACGGTCTTTGCCGAAGCGCACAGAGTGGCAACTGATTCTCACGCAAGCGAGGCGGAGAGGTTTTCCGCCATTCGCTTGGTCGGGCGCGGACTCGATGCGCAGAGCCAGGAGACTGAAAGCCTGGGCGAATTGCTGCGGCCACAAGAACCGATGGCGATTCAACAAGCGGCCCTCGCTGGACTGGGGCGAAGCAACGGTGAGCGCGTCGCCAGGATCTTGCTGGTCGGCTGGCGCGGTTACAGTCCCACGCTTCGGGCTGAGGTCACGGGAACATTGTTGCGCCGTCAGGAATGGATTACTGCGTTGCTCGGCGCCGTGGAGCGCGGGGAAATTGCTGCCGGACAAATCAGCGCCACACACCAGCAGAAACTGCTTAACCATTCGCAGGCGGCGATTCGCGAACGCGCCGCCAAATTGTTCGCCGCGACAGATTCCGACCGCCAGAAAGTCGTCAAGCAATATGAGGGCGTAAGTGATCTCGTTGGTGATGCGGCGCGGGGGCACGTTATTTACCAGCAGACCTGCTCCGTTTGCCATCGTCTGAAGGGCGAGGGCAACGAAACCGGCGCGGACCTCGGCAGCGTCGCGGACAAGCCCATCGCGCAGTTGCTCGAAGCGATTCTCGATCCGAATCGCGCCGTGGAAGCCCGCTACTTCAGCTACACGGCGGTGACCAAGTCTGATCGCGAAGTCAGCGGCATCATTGCCGTGGAAACACCCAACAGCCTCAC
>CAZNOE010000688.1:0-3811 GCA_964574525.1 uncultured Bifidobacteriaceae bacterium | reverse complement strand
GTTTGTTTGCCGCGATGCGCACGGCGATCAGTTGAAGTCCAAATCCATCGTCTGCAGTTCGCGTCAGAATCCTTCCAAAATCAAATCGGCCACGAAATCAACCCAGTCCAAGGAGATGGGTTCCATGAGTTCGTAGGAGCGAGTGAAGTCCTCCTCGAATAGATCGTGTTTCAATCAGGCCGCAAAAGTTGGATCGGAGGTGGCGATGTTGTCCTCCTGGCTAGCCAAACCCGGTCACGTTGGTCCCGCTCTGAAAGTAAAATCGAATCCGATTGCCTTTGACGAAGACGCGTGGCGCTTCAGCCGTTGGAGACGTGAGATGCCGCCATTGTTCGAGCGACTGCTGTTTGGCGGTGGTGACGACGACGGCGCTCGCGCTAACCGGTGCAAACGGCAGGGCGAACAGCGCAATCGTCGCTCCCGCGTAACAATTTGCGACACGTCGCGAAATCATTGTTCGATTACGGCGATTTGTTCTTGAGCGCCAGTTTACCGGAAGAGATGGGAAGTCAACGGTGAGTTTGTTTCTCGGCTGGCTAAACTCCATTGGATGTCAGCCCCGTCGCCAAGGGAAATAATCATGTTCTGCGAAGCGCAACTTGTGCGCCGTCGCTTGCGATCAACGTTGAATAACCTGGGATTGACTTGAGTCCATTTTGCTGTAATCAGCGTAGTGGATCAACACAGGCAACTGGATGCGATCTCTATGAAAACCGTGGCGTCTCCAAATTGGATTGCGGGCCTGGTCCTGGCAATGGCGTGGTTGCCGGACGGCCTGGCGCAGTATGAAACCAATCGCCCTCTGACTCACGCATCAGACGCAACTCCGGTGGTGACGCCGGCGCGACCGGCGACCGAACCGTCGCCCCGCGCGTTGACCTCCCCACTCGACGTTTCCTCACCGGCGATAATCGCTCTGCCCAACGATGCCACTTCCAAGAACAGGCAACCGCCGAAAATCCGGCTTTCGCCCTGGGCCACCGAGATCATGAAGCTGGCCGAAGCCCGGATAGGAGATGATGTCATGTACTCGTTCATTGACAACTCGGGCACGTTCAATCTCGGCGCGGAGCAAATCATCTATCTGAGCGACGTGGGCGTACCCGGTCCGATCATCAGCGCGATGCTTCAGCATGACCAGGATTTGGTTTCCGGCGTCCGGTCGTTGACGGTTGCGAGCGAGCCAGCTTATGAACCCATCCTGCCGGCAATCGTCGCCGTCAGCAGTGATGGCTCGGTCAAGACCAGTTCGCAACCAGCCCTCGTGCCTCCTGCTCCGGTTTCGGCTACGGCCGGTCTGGCAGCCGCGCCGGGCTTAAAATCTCCTCCAGAAATCAACCCAAATGTTCCGGACGTTCAGTTTGCCGCGCTCTCGTCCACAA
Organism: uncultured Bifidobacteriaceae bacterium; assembly: GCA_964574525.1. Taxonomy (GTDB): domain Bacteria; phylum Verrucomicrobiota; class Verrucomicrobiia; order Limisphaerales; family JADLHS01; genus WYBW01. The sequence goes on along the minus strand of CAZNOE010000688.1, from coordinate 2,429 downwards.
AAAGGGATGAACTCGCGTCAGCCAAGCCGCCCGCGCTAAGCACCCAACAGCAGGCAGCAGCCAGGAAGAAAAGTCTTTATCCTGTCCGGGAACCTCAGCCCGTTGAACTCACGGCGCCGATTATCTTCATCGAAGGTGAGGAGAGGCCAGCCAACACGATTATCATCGTGGGATTCCCACGAACCGAATCACCCGTTCCGCTGACCAGTGAGGTCAAGCCTTCAGTCCTTTCAAGTCCAGGTGCAGCTTCTCGTTCGCGAGCATCATTTCCGCCCAGGTGACTTCCGCGTTTTTGTATGCCGCGGTGCGACCAAGAATCGTCGTCAAATTGCTGCGCACGCTTGGCGCGACGCTGGGATTTGAGTAATCGCCTTTCGTGATTGATTCGTAAAACGTGACGATGTTGCGCTCGACACCGTCGGTGAAGATGTTTCCGGTCTTGCCGCCGTTGAAGAGGTCATCCTTCGAGCGCACCCAGACATCGCCGCCGTAATGTGTGTCCGCAGTCCCGTCAATGCCGAATACGCGACACTGAATGTCGTCGAAGCCGTGGCCGACCTGCTTGGAATCAAAACTCACGAAAACGTCATTGGGGAAGTAGAACACCACGGCAAAGTGGTCCCAGCACGTGCCCAGAAAGCCCCGCGCCTGTCCGCCCGTGCCGTAGGCTTTGATGGGGTCGGCGTTCAGGAACCACGACGCCACGTCCAGTGCGTGGATGTTCTGTTCGGTAATCACATCGCCCGAGAACACGCGGTCCAGACCCCATGAGCGCAGGCGAGTCTCGGGATTCTTCGGGTCTTTGCGCAACGCCGCGTCCATGCCGCCGAACGTCGGCCCGCAATAGTAGGCGGCGTTCACCGATACGATTCGGCCTATCTGGCCCTGATGCACGCGCTTGACGGCTTCCTGATACGAGGGATGCGCGCGCGTTTGGAAATCCACCTGGAAACAAAGTTTTTTATCGGTCGCCTTCCTGCCGCTGGCCTCGACAGTGTGGCACCCCGGAACGTCCACGGCAATCGGCTTGGCCAGGTAAACGTGTTTGCCCGCGTCCACCGCCGCAGCCGCCTGCTCGGGATGAAAATACGGCGGCGTCTCGATGACGACCGCGTCTAGCTTCTGCTCCAGCAGCCGCTTGTATCCGGACAATCCGGTGAACCGCTTCGCCTCGGGGATGTTTAGCTTTGCACCGACGGCGTCCGTCTTGTCCTGAAAATAATCCGCTGCTGCGACGAAGTTGTAGTTGCCGTTCTTGGCGAATAGGTTCGCGATCCACTGTCCGCGTCCGCCGCAGCCGATGAGACCGAGGTCAACTTTCCGGTTCGCTTCGGCGCCGAACGCAAGTTGCGGTTTCAAAATTGTCAGTCCAATGGCGGCGGCGCCCGTCGAGCCGAGGAATTGACGGCGGTTGGTTTTGTAATTGGCGCTTATTGGTATTGTTTTCATGGTGTTTCGAGGACCCTTTTTGTCCCACGGCAGTCCTATGCGCGCAACGCAGTTGATGCAAGCCAAAACAGGAAACCGGTTCGCGCCGCAACGACGGCGGAATCGGGATCAACGATGCAGGCCACAAACCAAAAACATTTCCGTCGGATCGCGCCGAATGCCTTGGCCAATCCCTCGACCTTCAACAGACTCATGGAGGCGATAATAGGACGTGGCTTCAATCAAACAAGCAACGATTGGGTTTTCGGTAGCGTCCGGGCGCATCCTCACACTGCCCCGGAGCGCGGGCGGTCCCTCGCCCGCAGCGCTGACGCACGCCGGAAGAGGTCCAGATTTTCCAACGCTCTCCTTGCTATCCACCCGCTGCGACCGGGGACCGGTCGCGCTCCGCTGGGGGCAGTGTGCGGCTACGCCCGTAGGAAGATTGCGCAAAAGGAGAGCGGCGGTAAACACGCACGCAGTCCAAACGCTTCGCGAAGTGCGAGGACGCCCGGCAGTCGCGAAGCGTTTGGACTGCGCGTGTCTTTAGCACCGCTTCTGGGCCGCGTTTGCACCCCGCGGGCGAGGTTGGCAGGGGAATGAATGGCAGAGGAATCGTTTCTCTCTTTTATCCCCTCTCTCTTTTATTCCCTTGCCATTCATTCCTCTGCCGATTCCTCTGACTCAATTCGATGGTCTTCGCCGCGGACGGAAACCGGGTGAAAAGTTTGAGGAAAGGAATTGACAGGTCAAGAGCATGATGTTTATGATCTGAACAATCAAAACCTACCTGTCTGGCACAGACACTTGGATTGTTTGATATGGAAATACGGTGGATTGGGCGGCGGCCCCGCAGTCGCGGGACGGCGGCCATCGGATTGATCAGCGTGATCTACACCTGGCCCGCCACGAACCCGATTCCGAATCGGGACTGCCACGAACCTCCCGCCTGAAAAGCGAAGATTAAAACCAGAAACGACCGAAAACCAAACAACGACAAA
>CAZNOE010000687.1:0-3821 GCA_964574525.1 uncultured Bifidobacteriaceae bacterium | reverse complement strand
GCATGTTTGCCGAGGGCAATGGATTGGGCCAGGTGCCGGCGTCGGGACGGCGGGCCTTCTTCGGCTTCAACACGGACGGCAAGGTCGGCTCCTTGACCAATTCACTGGGCGCCGCCAGCCCACCCGCCTTCCGCAATCTGCTTGATGATGGCGCGGGCAACGCCACCATCGCCGGCAACCTGGCGGCAAAAAATCTCCCCGGGGTGGAATTTGACGTGCCGGATCCTTTTAATTGGGGGACAATCGTTGTTCTAAGTGCGGGCCAGTTTGCCACGATTAAGACCATTACGGTGGACGCGCCCGCCGCCGGATTTCTCGTCGTGTTGGGAAGCGTGTACGCAGAGGGCCTCAAAGGCGCGACTAGTTTCGCTCACTCCGAGTTGGCACTTTTTGATGAGACTGCTAATGCGACAGTCGCGGTGACGGTGCTTCCACCCACTTCGGGCTTCATGACTTACACGATCCACGGCGTTTTGCCAGTTCCGGCGGGAGCTCGCACACTGTCACTGAAGCTCCGGGCCGGGACCGATGACGGCGATAGATGCGCTTACGCTAACAACAGCGGCAGCTTGGTCGCGATGTTTTTTCCGGTGCGTTATTAGCGAGCTACCCCAATGACCACGTTATGCCAGCGGGGCAACTCGCAACGGAGTTCGGCCCGGTGGCGTGGCACTGGTGGCCATCCAGGGGTTGAACCAAAAGGTGGAGGATTTGAACAGCGAGTTGAAGCGCAGAGACACGGAGAACCCGGAGTTGAAACAACGGCTGGAAAAACTGGAACGCCTGATGAACCACAAGAACGGAGATGCGAAGTGAATATCACGAAACCAGGAATCGGAATGGCAGATCAAATGAACGCCCGCCCTCACCCCGGCCCTCCCCATGAACCCACGCGCAAAAGCGGGAGCAAGCTCCCCGCACTCCAAACGCTCCGCGTGTCCGGACGGCCTCGGAAGTCGCGAAGCGTTTGGAGTGCGCCCGGCTTGCCGGCGCTTTCGGTTCAGGGGTTCATGGCGCGAATGTTTCCGGGGAAGTCTCTCCCCGCTCTCCCATCCGATGGGAGAGGGGAACCGCAGGAGAGGGAGAATCGTCGTCCGCTCCCATGCGAAATGAACGCGCTTCGTTCGGTCACGCGATTTGCAGCGAATGAACCAGGCGTGGCGATTGCAACCCAGCCGAATGAATTTTCCAGCGACGCAGCAATCCTCACCCTCTCCCCGGGGGAGAGGGCCGGGGTGAGGGCGAGCGTGTGTCTAATCTCGCTTCTCCTGTTTTCTGCCGCGCTCGCCCAAGCCCAGAGCTACTCCATTGACTGGTTCACGATAGACGGCGGCGGCGGCGCGAGCACGGGCGGTGTGTATCAAGTCAGCGGCACCATTGGCCAGCCGGACGCGGGCAAGATGAGCGGCGGCAACTTCACCATTGACGGCGGCTTCTGGGGCATCATCGCCGCCGTACAAACGCCCGGCGCGCTGCTCCTGTCTCAACCCTACGCTTAAGTGGCAATTCCGTTGTGAGTCAACTCACGACGCACCAGGGCAAATTGCCGAAAGTGTTTGAACCGAAAGAAATCAAGAAAGTCCGCGGGCCAATGGCAGTTGAGGGAAATGGCAATCCGTGACGTGCAGACCAGCTCGCGCTGTCGGTTCAGTCTCGATGCGAAGTAATCTCCGCCCCGGTCAAACCAATTTCGCCCCGCGAGTCCATCAACGGTGGCCATGACGTCGCGGCGCGAGCGCTCTTAAGTCTTGTCTGCGCCGACTGGCTGAATAGGATTATTGGATCGTCCCTTTGCGTGGTGCGTTGCCGGATTGAATTTCTTCCGGCCACGAACACGGAAGGATATCAGTGCAATCTGAAGCTATGACGCTGCGAAGCGGTTCACCGAATCTTTCCCGGCCGGGGGAGCGTACTCGCGAGTCGCCTGGGTCGGTGCTCCAATGGCTCGCGAGGACACTTGTCCCTCCGCGCGTCTTCGGGGGAACCTTGGTTGCCTTGGCCATGCTTGGTGTCTTATCCCAAAACTCGCAAGCCGTGGCGCCGGGCAAAGTTGATTTCCTGCGCGAGGTCCGCCCGATTCTTGCCAATCATTGTTTCAAGTGTCACGGTCAGGATGAGGCGGCGCGGAAGGCGAAGTTGCGATTGGATGTGCGTGATGTCGCCGTGCAGCCCGCCAAGTCGGGCGAGGTGGCGATTGTTCCAGGCAGGCCGGACAAGAGCGAGCTGGTCCGCCGCATATTCGCGGAAGACGACGACCAGATGCCGCCTGTGGCTGCCAAGCGACCCCTGACGCCGGAGCAAAAGGAAATCCTGAAGCGCTGGATTGGTGAAGGCGCCGAATACAAACCGCACTGGGCGTTCATCAGGCCCGTGCAGCAACAACTACCCAAGGTGCGCGACAAAGCCTGGCCGCGAAACCCGATTGACAACTTCGTGCTGGCGCGTTTGGAGAAAGAAGGTCTCAAGCCGTCGCCGCGGGCCGACAAATACACATTGGTGCGCCGGCTGTATCTCGACTTGATCGGTTTGCCGCCGACGCCCGCAGAGGCAGACGCTTTCGTGAATGATGTTTCGCCCGATGCGTACGAGCGTCTGGTGGACAAGCTGCTCGCCTCGCCGCATTACGGAGAACGCTGGGCGCGCCGCTGGCTGGACCTCGCTCGCTACGCCGATACCAACGGTTTCGAGAAGGACAAACCGCGTAATATGTGGCCCTGGCGGGATTGGGTGATCAACGCGCTGAACGCGGACATGCCCTTTGACGAGTTCACCATCGAGCAACTCGCCGGAGACATGCTACCCAAGGCCACCGCCGATCAGTTGATCGCCACCGGATTTCACCGGAACACGATGCTCAACGAGGAAGGCGGGATTGATCCGCTGGAATATCGCTTTTATTCGACGGTTGACCGCGTTCACGTGACGGCCACGGCCTGGCTCGGTTTGACGATGGCCTGCGCGCAATGCCACACGCACAAATACGATCCCATCCAGCACACCGAGTATTACCGCTTCCTTGCGTGTCTCAACAACGCGGACGAGCCGACCATGGAAATTCCCGAGCCAGACATCGTCGCGAAGCGGAAAAACATTCAGGCACAGATTGACGCGCTGGACACGGCGCTGGTGGACAAGTTTCCAGTTGAAACCAGAATTGATTGGCTGATCCCTGGCTCGGCGGAGTTCACGTCGAAGAACGGCGCGGAGGCGGAGTTTTTGCCCGACGGTTCGTTCCGGGTCGGCGGCAAGAATCCGGACAAGGATGTTTACACGATCAAGTTCGACACGCGTTCGCACCAGATCACGCATCTGCAAGTGGAAGCCATCCCCGACGAAAGCGTCGGCAAAGGCGGGCCGGGTCGCACGGAGCACGGCAACTTTGTGTTGAGCGAAGTGGAGATGGAAATTCAGGAAGCCGGAAATCAGGACAAGCCGCGCAAGGTCAAATTCGCCAGCGCGGAAGCGGATTTCTCCCAACCAAGCTTTCCCGTCGCGGACGCGATTGACGGCAAGCCCAACACCGGTTGGTCCATCGCTGCCGAGGATAGCAAGCGATTGCATCGCCACGCGATCTTCGCGATAGCTGAGCCGCTCAGCCTGAAGCAAAACGCAAGCGTGACTGTGCGGTTGGTGCAGAACCATGGCGGCCAGCACACGCTGGGGCGCTTTCGCGTTAGTCTTGGAAGCGAATTACCTCAGAGCGGCACGACGGATGAGCGACGGCGCGAAGTGCGCGACCTAAAGTTTGCCAAGTGGGTCGAAGGCGAGTTGCAGAAAGCTATCGAATGGAAAACGCTTCATCCGGCGGAGGCAACAAGCAC
>CAZNOE010000686.1:0-3835 GCA_964574525.1 uncultured Bifidobacteriaceae bacterium | reverse complement strand
CGCGCTACGTAAACGAATGACGGCATATTGTGTGAAAACTTATTTACAACTTGCAGGGCGCATCCAAGGACTGGCCCAAATCGGCCAGTCCCGAAGCCATTGCCCGTTTCCTCAAGCAGCCCCCATTCCATCACTTGAAACAACTGCCAATGATACCAGTTTTACGGCGATTTTGTTGCTCGCAGCTTTGTAACTCCGCGGGAACACTGCCTCAACTCCGGACAAAGAGCGCCCCGTAACGGAAGGATTCTGCGAGCCTGCGGCAAGCCTGTTTTTCGCAGCAAACTATCGCACAGCGCTTTGCATCAAACCTGTCCTCAAAGAAATCCAAAAAAAGTTGTTGTCAAACTTCGCGGTTTCCCCTATTTGTTCCTGCAAATGCACCGTATTGGTGCCGGGGTAAACGGGATTTACCCTGAAATGCATGTACCGAAAAAGTACAACAACAAACAACAACTAACATCGGAGGAACCAGATGAAGTTTAATAAATGGACCTTGGGTTTGGCCGCCGTCGGGGTGGTCAGCCTTGCTTCTGCCGCAAAGGCCGACGAGAAGTTAACCGCGGTGCAGACCGCGCTTTCTTCCACGACCATCAGCGGCTATGTGGATACATCAGCGCAGTGGAACTTCGGAACGGGCACCGGAGCGGCCTTCTACAAGTTCGGCGGCCCTGCCAAGGCCGACGGGTTCAATTTGAACGTCGTTCAATTGACCATCTCCAAACCGCTGGATGAATCCGAGTGGGCTTCCGGCTATAGGGCGGATCTGTGGTTTGGCCCGGATGCCAACACGCTAGGAACGCAATCAACAGGGCCGGGAACAGGTGCAGACTTGGCGATCCGGCAAGCTTATGTTGCGCTCCGTACGCCAGTCGGCAATGGCATTGACTGGAAGATCGGCGTGTTCGACAGCATCGTGGGCTACGAATCCGTTGAGTCTGGGAACAACCCGAACTACACCCGGTCCTACGGTCATTCCATCGAGCCGCAAACACATACCGGCCTGTTGGGCACCTACCGCGTCTGCGAAGAATTCGCGTTTTCCGCTGGCGTTGCCAACACGTTCGGGCCGACGATAAACGGGCGCGCACATCCCCCAGGCGGCACAAGGGCCGAGTCTTACAAGACCTACATGGCGTCCGTCGCGCTCACCGCTCCGACAAGCTGGGGTTGGGCTGCTGGCTCCACCTTGTACGCGGGAGTGGTTAACGGATTCAACGTCGCCGGTACTCCCATTAATGGTACTCCGGCTAGCCAGACTAGTTGGTACGCTGGCGCCACCCTCGCAACGCCGCTCACCGGTTTGAAGTTCGGCGTCGCCTTCGACTATCTGGACTCACACGGTACCGCGCCGGGCGCCGCTTTTGCCTACCCTAACGGCAACGACCTATGGGCGGTCGGCCTGTACGCTTCGTACCAAGCCACGGAGAAGCTTAGCCTGCATGTTCGTGGTGAATTGGCTACCAGCCAAAACGGACTTCCAGGTAAGGACAATGGACAATTGTGGGCTGCGACGGGCACGGTCCAATATGACCTGTGGCAAAATGTAATCAGCCGACTGGAAATCCGTTGGGACCATGGTGACGAATTCACGTATCTCTCCGGGTCAACCGGTGGCTTCACCCAGAGGAATTCAGTCCTGGTTGCGGCGAATATCATCTACAAGTTCTGAGCTGCGGAACTTGCTCAAACCCCTCCCGAGAAAATCGGGAGGGGTTTTTTCTTGCCGTTCACAGTTCTGTTACTTCTGCCGGCGAGATACGGCAGCAGATTTGCCCGCAACCGTGAACTTGAATCTGCCCCCAGGGCTTGTTGCAATTTGACCATCGCGAACAATAATGTTCCCGCAAAAAACCTGCTTCATCTATCGCGAACGACTGAACGCCTAGAGCCTAAGGAGTTTGCGAAAAACAGCTTGGCGCTGGCACGTCATCTGCCTATGCTCCCGTCGTGCGTCGCTTGCGCTCTTGATGCGGGCGGGCACAACGAACCCATTCAGCAACCAAACAAACCGTTGTGAAAACTATGCACTACAATCGCAGAACTTCAGCTTTGCTCGCCGCGGGAGTCCTCAGCTTCGCGGCCGTCGCTCACGCCGAAGAAAAAATTACGCCGGCCCTTCAGACGGCTCTCACATCCACGACCATCAGTGGTTACGTGAACACGTCGGCCATCTGGAGACCTGGCACCAGTCCAGGGGTCGGCATCCCTGCGCGTGCCTTCGATGGTGCAGCAGCGAAGCAGGACGGCTTTAATCTCGACGTCGTTTCACTCACGGTTTCAAAGCCGGTAAGTGAAGGCGATTGGGGCGCGGGTTACGTCGCTCAAATGTGGTTCGGACCGGATGCGAATGGTTTCAACACATCATTTCCCACCGCCGCCGGTGCCAGTGCCGACCTGGCAGTCAAGCAAGCCTATGTTGATCTCCACGTGCCAATCGGCAACGGTCTCAACATCAGGCTTGGTCATTTTAATTACATCGGCGGCTACGAAATGCCCGACGCGGGCGACAATCCCAACTACAGCCGCTCATTCGCTTGGACCTTGGAGCCGGCCAGCCACACGGGCCTTTTGCTCAGTTACAAAGTCTGCGATTCGTTGAATGTAATGGCCGGCGTGGCGAACAGCTACAACAACGGCGTCAACTGGCGCGGCGCCCGCGCACCCGCTGGAACCGTCTCTGAGACCGAAAAAACTTACATGGGCCAACTCGCCTTCACCGCGCCTGAGAGTTGGGGTTTTCTCAAAGGCGCTACTCTCGCCACGACGGTCGTCAGCGGACTCAATAACGCCTCTGGCGACGGCGGCAGCAGCCTGAGCACCGGGCACATCACGTGTTGGCAAATCGGCGGCACCATGCCCACACCCGTGACCGGGCTGTCGGTAGGCGCATCCTACGATTACATGGACGGCCCGAATCTTCCGTTCGCGCCCGGCGTGGACACCCGATCCAAATACGCCAACGCGGCGACGCTTTACGTCATGTATCAAGCGACCGAGAAGTTGAAACTGAATGCTCGTGGCGAATACACCAGCGCCAGCAGCGGTTTCTGGTACGCACCGACGCCGAACCACGCCGCGTTGTTCGGCCTGACGGGCACGATTGATTATTCGCTATGGGCGAATGTGATCAGCCGCGTGGAAGTCCGTTGGGACCATAGCCTGACAGGTGACACGCCGTACGGCGGAACCGCCGCTGCATCCACGCAAAAGAATGTTGTCACCGTTGCGTTGAACGTCATCTACAAGTTTTAGTGTGCTGCGTTCCTCCGCGCACCCCCCTTCGCTCCCGTGCGAAGGGGTTTTTGTTTACAAGACCAGTAGCCTGTCCAGGAATTTAGTGCTCATTTCGGCTTCCATTCCTCCGGCAGTCTGCTACAAGATCGCTCCATGGCTACACAAATGGACAGCGCCCAATTCTTTATCTGGGGCATTGACCAGTCTGCCTACGGCCCGGTCGAACTTCCCACGCTGGTGAGTTGGATCAAGGATGAGCGTGTTCTGGCAGAAACCTGGATTTTTCTCGCGCGTGACATCGCCTGGCGGCGCGCGGCGGAAATTCCCGAACTGCAAATGTTCTTCCGCCGCAAGGTCGCCGGTGGCGTGACCACCAACCCGCATGAGGGCTTCCAAACCGGTACGCTCCGGCGCGTAAAGATCCTCGCGGGTCTGAGCGACGTGCAACTGGAACGCCTCGCGCAGCTCATGGAATTGCAGCGCGTCGCCCAGTGGACGGTCATCGTGAAACAAGGCGAACACGGCGACGCCATGTATCTCATCCTCGAAGGCGAACTGCGCGTGCGCCTGATCGCCAGCGGCAAGGAGACAATTCTCT
>CAZNOE010000685.1:0-3841 GCA_964574525.1 uncultured Bifidobacteriaceae bacterium | reverse complement strand
TTGATGAGTTCGACGATCAAGCGACCGGAGTGTCGAGTGACGGGTGACGAGTGGCAAGTTTGGACTGACCGGGCTGAATGCAGTGTCCAGTATTCAGTGTTCAGTGTTCAGTTCCGCCGCACTGAATACTGAACACTGAATACCTCTCTTTCCCTTTCATGGCTTCGGCTTTGGCGGTGGCGATTTAGGTTTCGGTGGAGGCGCTTTGCGAATCTCCGCGATGAATGTTCCGGCCACGTAACTTTTCGCGTCATCAGGGGTGCAGAGATAAATCTTCGCCGGCATCCGCGCATTCGTCGCCTGGCCGAACTCCAGCCGCAACGCGTAGCCCTCGCGGATGTTCTTCGTCACGGACTTCTCCTCCTCGTCTTTCCAGCGCAGGATGACTTTCGGCGAGTTGGTCCGGCTCGCTTCGATGTTGATGGACTGGCCGGCCAGGTCCTCGCCTTGCTTCGCGAATAACTGGACTGCGAGTCCCGTTCCACCCGAGCGCAAATCCAGCTTGCCGCCCTGCAATGTCGCGCGCTGCGTTAAAAAATCGAGTCCATGGATGCGGCCGGCCGCCGGCGTGTTGGGAATCTCCACCTCCGCAAGGTGGAGCGTCCAATTGGTGTCGTTCGCGGGTGGAGCAACAGGCGCGGTCACCACCTTGTGTTTCTTTTTTGATCCGGCATTTGTCCTCGACGGGGGTGGACTTTGCGCGGACTGGAAAATCTTGTCTCGAAACACGAATGCTCCTGCTGCGAGAGCAGAGAGAACAATCAACAGGCCGGCGGCGGCGAAGGGGAAACCTTTTTTGGAGGGCGAACCGGCGAATGCCTCACCCGGGTTTTGCGGGAGCGGACGGGTGGAGACCTCCGCGGCGGTAAGGATCAGGTTGGGCGAATCGGCGGCCCGCGCCTGCGGCACGATGATTTTTCGATAGCAGGTCGGGCAGTCCATCTGCGAACCGCTGGTGCGGGAGTCACAGGTGATGTGCTGGCCACACACCGGACAGGCAAACTTGAATTCACTCATGCTTCGCAGGCGCAAGGCGCCGACCCTGCCGGGGCAAACTTGGCAGGTCTGTCGCCAAACCGCAACTGGGCATTTGTGTTTGGGAGTGACTTTTTTCGTGGCCCGGCGCACATTCGGCCCGCTGCGTTGGAGTTCAGGCTTTAGCCTGCGCGTTTAGTTCAGTTGATTGCTTGGCCGGACAAGCTGAAGCTTGAACTCCAACAGCGATGAAAAAGAACTCTCCAGTCTCCCGCAGCGGACGCTTCGCGCGCGGCCCCGGCGCGGATGTGGCGCAATTCACCGAGTCTGTTTCCTTCGACTGGCGGCTGTGGCAGCAGGACCTCCTTGGGTCGCTTGCGCACGCCGGCATGCTGCGGAAAATCGGTGTGCTGACCCGGACGGAGCACAGCGCCATCGCCCGCGGACTGAACGGCATTGGCCGCGAAATCGCGACGGGCAAATTCCGCTGGAAGCGCGAACTCGAAGACGTTCACATGAACATCGAAGCCGAGTTGACGCGGCGCGTGCCCGCGGGCGCGAAGCTGCACACCGGGCGCTCGCGCAATGACCAGGTCGCGCTGGATGTCCGCATGTGGTTGCGGGAACAGATTGCCACGCTGAGCGTTCATCTCCGCAATTTGCAGCGGGCCTTGCTCGTGCTTGGCCAGAAGAATTCCGGCGTGGTCATTCCGGGCTACACACATCTGCAGCGGGCCCAGCCGGTTTATCTCGCGCATCATCTGCTGGCGTATGTCGAGATGTTTGCACGGGACAACGGCCGGCTGGCGGATTGCTTTACTCGTGCGAACATTTGTCCGCTCGGCAGCGGCGCGCTGGCAGGATCAACCCTCCCGCTCGACCGTGAGTTGGTCGCCAGAGAACTGGGCTTTGTTGATGTCAAAGGCAAACCGCAGCTCACGCAGAATTCCATGGATGCGGTGAGCGATCGGGATTTCGCCGTTGAGTTCTGTGCTGCCGCCGCCTTGCTGGCGGTGCATCTCTCGCGGCTGGCTGAGGACGTGATTCTGTGGGCCAGTGCGGAATTCAACTTCATCAAGATCGCCGACACCTACACGACCGGTTCGTCACTCATGCCGCAGAAAAAAAATCCGGATGTGGCGGAACTGATTCGTGGCAAATCGGGCCGGGTCATCGGCAATCTCGTCGCGCTGCTCACGTTGCTAAAAGGTCTGCCCATGACCTACAACCGCGACTTGCAGGAGGACAAGGAAGGTCTGTTCGACACAGCCGACACGGCGTGCGCGTGCGCCCGGCTGATGGCGGCGATGTTGCAGAACGTCTCGGTCAATCGCGCAGCGTGCCTCGCTGCCGCGAGTGACCCCGCACTCCTCGCCACTGATCTCGCGGATGATCTCGTCCGGAAGGGGATGCCGTTCCGGCAGGCGCATCACGTCGTCGGCTCGGTCGTGGCGCTGGCGGAAAAATCCGGCAAACCGCTAAACAAACTCTCGCTCGCTGAGCTTCAATCCGTGGACAAAACCTTTGCCCGCGACGCGTTGAGCGTGTTCGATCTGCACCGCGCGATGGCTCGGCGGAATCTGGTTGGCGCGCCGGGCACGAAGGAAGTGGCGAAGCAACTAGCGCGATGGCGGAAGGAGCTTTCGTAAACCGAGCGATCAAAATGCCGTTGAACATTTCAATCGATGTTGACGGAACACTGCTCGACGAAAATGAAAAGCCAGTTCCGCAAGCTCGCGAAAGCCTTCAATTGCTCAAGGACGCTGGGCACTGTCTTCAACTGTGGTCAGCAGGCGGAGCGGATTACGCCTACAAACAAGCCGTGAAGCATGAACTCACGGATTTGTTTGATAGCTACGGCAAGAAGCCAGACATTGCGATTGATGATTTACCCGAGACTGCGTGTCCGTTGGCAGCCATACATGTTGATAAAGAACACACGCTCGACCAAGCCGCGACGAAGGCTTTAAGCATCGAACAGAATGTGGACTGCGCGCTCACGTTGAGTCCGCAATTGGTAAGTTTTGTTAGGCAACTCCAAGCAGAGGAAAATAATATTCGGGAGCAATATGGGACTATTCTCCGCCCCGATATTCCACTACACCCAATTCCGTTCTTTGGAGTAATCGAGAAAGCTAGGGTGATCACCGTTGGCCTAAATCCATCCACCACGGAGTTTACAGAAGCTGGACGATGGCCGCGAATCATGACTCCCTGTGAACTCACCCAACGGCTTGTTCATTATTTCCGGCTGCCTCAAATTACGCCGCACTATTGGTTCGCAGAACTCCAGTGGTCTTTGGAGATTCTTCACTGCCCTTATCATCTTGCTGCTGCTCACGTCGATGCGTCACCTTGGACGACTTATGGACCAAGACATTTGGCTCAAAACGTTCCAAACGAGCGCCAGACGTATCAACGGCTGCTAGATGCTGGAATTCAAAACTGGCTTCCAAGAACACTTGAGTTCTGCAAGGACACGGTAAAACTGGTGGTGATTTGTTTGGAGGATGCGCAAGCAATGGCACAAACAATCAGGCATTCACTTGGCCAGAACGTGAGAATTGTGATCATGCCAAAGAACCAAGTTCCCCGGTGGGCATGGGAGAAAAGGGAAGAACTCATTTGTCTTCTCGACTTGGAAAATGTTTTCCCTTGAGCTTCCAAACAATGTACGCGGCACTAATAATCTGCTCCGCGATACGCCGCGCTTGTTTTTCGCTCCGAAAACATTTAGCTTTTTCCCATGACGTTTCCGATCACAGCTTACATTGAAGCCGCTCTGGAGTTGGCGCGCTACGACAAACTGGACGACGGCTCGTTCGCGGGCGAAATCCCCAAACTCAAAGGCGTGGCAGCGTTTGGC
>CAZNOE010000684.1:0-3844 GCA_964574525.1 uncultured Bifidobacteriaceae bacterium | reverse complement strand
TCAACAGCATCATCGTCAAAGCCTGCGAAACGGATTTCCGCAAGCGCTACCAGACCACCCAGCAAATGCACGACGAGCTGGCGTTGTTGCAGGAAGGCCACTCGATCAAGCGCAGGCGCGCAACTGAGCAGCGTCTCGCTCTCTGCAAAAAACTTGTGGTCCTTCTGGCGTTGCTCCTCCTTCCGATCGCAACCACTGGCGTGTTCTTCACTCGGATATTTCGTCACACAGCGAGGGAGGTGTCGTTGACAGCGCAGCAAAAGCAGGAAGTCGAACGTTTGCACAACGAAGCGCGTGCCTTGCTCAACAAACAAACAAAGGAAACGTTTGCGCAAGGAATCAGCTTGTTGAACCAGGCGACGGTCATCGATCCAAACTACACGCCCGCCTATGTAAGGCTCGCCCACGCCTACAACACCATGTCTGGCTGGCTCCTGCCACCAAATCTCGCGATGACCGAAGCGAAACGAAACACCATGAGGGCACTGGAACTCGATACGAAATCCACCGATGCACGGTTCTGTCTGGTGATGATCAAGTTGTTCTATGAGTGGGACTGGAATGGCGCAGAGAAGGAGTGCAATCAGATCGCCGAGTTGAATCGGATGGCCAGTCATCGCCCGCGCGCGCACTATTTCTGGGCGGTAGGCCGATTGGGGGATTCACGAAAGGAATTGTTCCAAATGCTGGAGGGCGGCCGGCCTTCGGTTGAGCTCCTCAGCGATCTTGTGTCGCAATGTTTGTTTGAGCACCGATACGAGGAAGCGTTGAGTTTCGCCCACACTCTGCTGACCAATGAACCGAATCACGTGGTTGCGCAGATCTGCATGGCTAAAGCTTCCGTTGAAGCCGGAGAATATTCGCAAGCTCTCGATGCAATTTTGAAAGCGCGACGTATCGACGATGGCGTGGACTTCGTTGCGGAACATGGCTATATCCTGGCCAAAATGGGCCAGCGCGATGAGGCGCTCAAGTCAATCGAGTACCTGGACAGGCTCGCCGCTCAGACCTACGTCTCGCCTTGGTTCAAGGCGTACATTTACGCCGGGCTGCGGGAAGATGATCAGGCGCTCACTCTATTGGAAAAAGCGTACGAGGAGCGGTCCGGGTGGCTTGTGCACTTCCGCTTTGCTCCGGGATTCGACAGTCTTCGCCGAGACCCGCGATTCATTGCGGTGTACACAAAAATGGGGTTGGAGGATCAAGAAATATCTAGTGCAGCAGCGCCTCAATCATCTTCCCGCGCGCGATAGAAACGGTGCGATGAAGAGCCGGCGTCGGGGTCGGTGACGGGCGACAACATGTTCGTTGTGGCGAAACCAGTAAGCCAATTCCAGTGAATCAGGTTGGTCGAGTACTCCACGGTGTAGGGCAGCCCCTTGCCTCCTTTCAAAAGCAGTCGGAATGCGCCGGAGACGTCTTTGCCCAAAGCGGTGAGCACCGGCGGCTCCTTCACGGTGAGAATTTGATTCATGGCTACGTTGCGCAACTCCTGCACCGCGCCGGATGGCCATTCGATTCGAACGAGGTCCACGTTCGTCGCGTCGCCAAGACCGAAGTGCGCGCGCAGACCAGAAGATTGAAACCCGTTGCCGCTGTTGATTTCGCGCAATTGCCATCGAGGTACTCCAGCAATGTTTGCTTTCACGCGGACCTTGGCGCCAATGCCTGAACGGTTCGACACTCTGCCGGCGCAGACGACCGTTAGCCATTTGTTACTATTGCCGCCGTTGTGGTAGAGGAGATTCGTTTCTCGCACGCGAGAATTTCCTCTTGCGATGAATAGATCGAGAAACCCGTCATTGTCATAATCAGCCCACGCGAATCCGGTTACGTTGCCGCCGAGATTAACGACGTCTCCTTGGGTAACTCGCGTGAAGGTGCCGTCACCGTTGTTGTGGAAAAGAAACTGCGGTTCGCCGTTATCATTTCCCACGAACAGATCGAGCCAGCCGTCGTTATCGTAATCACCCCAGACACCGAACTGTGATCTACCGCCACTAATGACCACAGGTCCATTGGTGATGCGCGTGAATGTGCCGCCACCGTCATTTCGGTAAAGCAAATCATTGGCGCCATTCGCGTACTGCGCGATAAACAAATCCAGATCGCCATCATTGTCGTAGTCGCCCCAATCGCCACCCCCTCCTGCGCTGAATCCCGTCGGTGCCGTGTTCACACGAGTAAAACTGCCACCACCATCGTTGTGGAAAAGGATGTGCTCACCGCCACCAAGACCATTCAACGCGACGAATAGATCCAGCCTGCCGTCATTGTCGTAATCTCCCCACCATGATGCACCGGAGTTCCCTTCACTGGTTACCACAATTCCGGAGACGATCTGGGTGAAAGTGCCGTTGCCATTGTTGTGGTAAAGGAACTCGTTTTGTCCTGAATCATTGGCAACTATTAAATCAAGAAAGCCGTCGTTGTCGTAGTCGCCCCAAGCACAGCCGTACGATTCGGCGCATTGCTTCCCATGCTGCCGCTAATGATTCTTGTGAAAGCGCCATTGCCGTCATTGCGGAAGAGAAAACTCGCCATTTGAAAATTTGCTACGAACAAATCGAGGTCGCCGTCGTTGTCATAATCACCCCACGCGACCCCATCGGCGTCGCCGATAATCGTCGCGATGGCGTTGGTCGTGATGCGCGTAAACGTGCCGTCGCCATTGTTGTGATAGAGCGCGTTGGCGTCGCCCAGTGCGTTGCCAACGATCAGGTCAAGATACCCGTCGCCGTCGTAGTCGCCCCACGCGCAACCCTCTGAGTACGCGGAGTCCGTAACGATTGCGCCCGTCGTGATGCGGGTGAAGGTCACGTTCGAGGCGACTTGGCCGAAGCTGTTGCAGAGGGCGGCCAGCAGAACGCCGGCAAGGAGGAGTGTCGTTTTTGTTTTCATGCTGATTCTCTTGAAGGCAGAGATTTGATTTTGAGTTCTCGGTGAAACGGGCGCAGTTCCAAGTCGCTGTATCGCTCGACTCTTACCGTCAACGCTCAATTCACCGCACTGCCATTCAAAAGAGTTTCAAGCCGTCGCGAGTCATTCTTTCAAAGAAAGTGAAAAAGTTTTCCCGGCGCTCCGTAGTCATTCGTCCGTGGTCAGTTGGTCGAGGGAAATGAGGTCTGGCGCGGGTGAGCGCCGCCCGATTCAACCCAAAATCGGCAGTTAACGCAAAGACGCCAAGAAGCAAAGGCGCAAGGGAGAATGAGATGTCGAAGGAAAGACAGGGTTGGATGACTCACCTGGCGGGTGACGGCCCGACGCAAATCATATCTTTGCGTCTTTGCACCTTTGCGCCTTTGCGTTGATTCAATTGCGTTTTCTAGGTTCAAGAGGATTGGTGGCAATGGCGTTGCGCCACATCGGCCGGAACCTCGGCCGGTTCATGCGAATTGACCGTGCCGAAAGAGTGGGCTAGTCTTGCCGCAATGCAAGTGACCCTCGACATCCCCGACGACTTGGCCGAGCGGCTTGGTCCGCAGCGGGAGAATCTGCTGGCGCTCAATGAGCGCGGGTTGCGAGAGCAGTGGTCGGAGACGTCTGCTTGGCGCAGGAGGTCATTGAGTTTCTCTCGCGCGGCCCGAGGCCGGCTGATATTCTGGCGTTTCGACCCTCGGAACAATCCGTCCAACGCGCCCGCGAATTGCTCGAGAAGAACCGCGCAGGCGCGCTCACACCCGACGAGCAGGGGGAGATGGACGAGATGGCCTCCCTGAACCAACTCTTTGCTCTCATCAAGGTCCACGCCCGGCAACATCTCCGTGCGTCACCGTGAGCGGGCAGAAAATCTCAGGCCCGACTCAAGAAATATGTACGGTTCAGCCAGTCCGCGTCTCTCTCA
>CAZNOE010000683.1:0-3847 GCA_964574525.1 uncultured Bifidobacteriaceae bacterium | reverse complement strand
GCTAAAGCAGGGTGTTAATGAGACCAGTTTGATGCGCTCGCCAAAATCTTCCTGACAAACCACCGTAACTTCCTCACCATACCCATGCATGAAGCAATGGATTTCAGATTACATCAAAGCGCAAAAAGCCGCGCACGATTCCATCCCCGTGGACGGCGTGGCGGAGTTGATTGAAAGACTGCGAGTGGCGCTCAAGGAGGACCGGCAGATTTTTGTGTTCGGCAACGGAGGCAGCGCGGCCAACGCGTCGCACTTCGCCACCGACCTCGGCAAAGGCGCGTCGGACAAGGTCGGCAAACGCTTCCGTGTTCTCTCGCTCAACGACAACGTGAGTTGGATGACCGCGCTGGCCAACGATTACTCGTACGAGGAGGTCTTTGTCAGCCAGCTCAAGAATTACGGCAAGGCAGGCGACATCGCCCTCGGCCTCAGCGTAAGCGGCAACTCGCCCAACTGCGTGAAGGCGCTGGAGTGGGCGAAGCAAAACGGACTGAAGACCGTCGCGCTGGTCGGCGCCAAGCGCGGGCGCATGGCTGAGGTTGCCGAACAAGTTCTCGTCATCAATGACACGCACTATGGCCGCGTCGAGGATGCGCAGATGGGCATCTCCCACATGCTCTGTTACGCGTTCATGGAGAATCCGCAGTGGGGGAATTGAAGCCCTTTGGTGGATTGTAATCAACCTTCATGGCGATTAACCCTTCGCAGCCTAAGAGGCGTCGGACCATCGTCTTTACGGTCTCGGGCGTCATTGTTTTGCTGGTGTCCGGGCTTTGGCTTGCGCGATCCAGCCGGAAACCAACTGCCCCAGTGTCACTAATCCTATTAATGAACGCACCAACGGCCTACCGCTTTACATTCTCGACGAACCGACCACCGGGCAGCTTTTTCACTGCGGTCTTGACGAACAACTCAGGCATCTCAGTCGGCGTGTGGCCCCTCGTGGTTCAGTTGGAAAACAGAGACGGAAGAGTCATCAATAACTTCGGCGAAAGATGGACTGGAAAAGACGGAGAACAAGTTTTTTTAACCTTGGCGCCCGGCGGCGTTTGTATGGTTTCTCCCCAAAGCGACGCGGAAATCAAAAGGGTGCGGGTTGTTGCCGAGTTTTCTTACGATGCCGGTCCTATCCCGCGATTTGTCAGTAACATCTCGAGAAAGCTGCCATTGAAGCGACTCTCCAAGAGTTCATATGACTGGTTGTTAAAGCGCGGCTATGTCAACGGAGAAGTCAGTGACCGAATCGAAAGTCCTTGGATGGAAACGCCGCAGCGCTGATTTGTTTCTCCATCGGCGCGCGGGAGAGTGCCGCGGCCCACTTGCAACCTGCAGCCTCCAGCCTGTAACTTCCCTTCGTGGCTTTGTCCGATGACATTCGCAAAAAGTTAGGCACGCTGCCGCACAAGCCGGGCATCTATTTGATGAAGGACCGGTTCGGTACGGTCATTTACGTGGGCAAGGCGCGCGATTTGCGGAAGCGGGTGACCCAATATTTCCACCCATCGCGGCGCATGGGCTGGGACTTGAAATTCAACGCGCTGGTCGAGGCGATCCACGATTTCGATGTGCATGTTGTGCGCAACGAGCCGGAATCGTTGTTGCTCGAAAGCAAACTGATCAAGGAATTTCACCCGCGCTACAACGTCAGTTTTCGCGACGACAAAAGATTTCTTCTGCTCAAAGTCAACCTCAACGATCCCATTCCCAACTTCACTTTCACGCGCCTGCGCAAGGACGACGGCGCGCGCTACTTCGGGCCGTTCGTCAGTTCCAGCGGGTTGCGCAATACGCTCACGCTCGTGCGACGGCAATTTAACTTGCGCGGCTGCCGTGTGTTCACGCCGGGTCAGGCCGATTACAAGCATTGCCTCTACGCGCACTTGAAATACTGCACCGCGCCGTGCATCGCCAATGTGACGCGCGATCAGTATCTCGAACAAGTGCTCGCCGCGTGCGAGTTTCTCGACGGCCAGTGCCGTGAAATGAAGGATCAACTCGATGTCGAGATGCGCAAGGCCTCCGCCGCGCAGGACTTCGAAAAGGCCGCCGACCTGCGCGATCTTCTCCGCGATCTCGAACGGACAACGAAACGAACGGAGAAATTCGAGCGCGTTCCCTACACCTTGCCGCTGGCGATTGACCCGGAGCGCGACCTTGCCGAACTTGCCGAAGCGTTGGGCCTGACTGCGCCACCGCGCCGTATCGAAGGCTTCGACATCTCGAACATCAGCGGCACGTTTGCCGTGGCGTCGCTCGTGAGTTTCAAGAACGGCCGGCCGGACCGCGCGAATTATCGGCGATTCAAGATCAAAACCGTTGAAGGACAGGACGATTTTGCCAGCATGGCGGAAGTGGTGCGGCGGCGATACACGCGGGTGTTGAATGAGTCGAGAGACAAGAGTCGAGAGGCGAGAGGCGAAGGAGGAGAGCCGATTCCGGAAGCATTGCAGGAATTAGTGGATGATGTGAGCGAAGCCGCGAAACACCGTAGCCGCATTGGACCGGAGGCGGACGCTTCAGCGGCGGCGGTGCGAGAACGTCGCGCGCCGGGCGAGACTTTGAAACGCTCGACGCCGCTGCTGCCGGATTTGATTTTGATTGATGGCGGCAAGGGGCAACTCGGCATGGCTTGCGCGGAATTGAAAAAACTCGGGCTGGAAAACATTCCAGTCATTGGCCTGGCCAAGGAGTTCGAGGAAATTTATCAGCCGCGACAAAGTCAACCACTGCGGCTGGCGCACGAGTCCGGCGCGTTGAAGCTGCTCCAGCGCGTGCGCGACGAATCGCATCGCTTTGCGAACACTTACAATGCGCAATTGCGCTTGAGGAAAATCTCCGAGAGCATCCTCGACGAATTCCCGAACATCGGCGAACGGCGCAAGGCAGCGTTGTTGAAGAAATTCGGTTCAGTCCAACGCCTGCGGACCGCCACCGTTGAGCAGATTGCCGAAGTCTCTGGATTCGGCGGCAAGGCGGCGGCGGAGTTGAAGACATTTCTGGAAGCGCGGTCAGTGCTGGCTGGATCGCCGGAGACGACCTGAGTCCCGCAATGTGAGGCGAAGAGAGGGTGGGCCTGTTATTTTCAACTCTGGCGAATGCCCGAATTGCCCCAAAAGAAATTCGTGCCAATTCGTGCAATTCATGGCTATCTGTTGCCCGCATGAACATTCAAGTAGCCGTCCTATGCGACGCAGCGACCGATGACAACGGCAAAATGAATTTGCTCGGCGCGTTCGACACGATCTATGCCCGCGAATTGCCCGCCACCCACCCGCAATGCTCCGTGGCCCTCCGCGTCACATTCTTCAGCGGCGACGAAGGCAAGCACGACCTTCGCCTCAACTTCGTGGATGCCGACGGCCATTCGATCATGCCGCAGGAATTCCCGCCGATTCCCGTGGAGGTTACGCTGCCCGAGGATGTGCACTTTGGTACGCGCAATTTCATTATCAATTTCCAACAATTGAAGTTCGACGAGCCGGGCCTTTACTCCGTGGACATTGCCTTGGACGGGCAATCGCAGGCGAGCATTCCACTGCTTGTCAAACACGTGCCGCCGCCGCAGCCGGCGTGATTTCCAACGTGGCAGCCGACGTGAGGAGGCTCTGGACAGTATCAAATCGAAAGTGAGCAGGTGAGCAAGTGAGAAAGTGGGAACAAGCGCTGGCCGTCGAATCTCACTTTCTCACTTTCCCACTTTCCCACCTGCCATGACCGACACGTTCCTTTTGACGCTGCTGATTCTTGTCGCTGCCATGCTTTACTCATCGGTCGGCCACGCGGGCGCATCGGGCTATCTCGCGGCGATGGCACTTTTTGGTCTCCCGCCGGAAGTGATGAAACCCAC
>CAZNOE010000682.1:0-3848 GCA_964574525.1 uncultured Bifidobacteriaceae bacterium | reverse complement strand
TCACGCTTATTTGCTCCGCCTGCTCGGCGTCCAGATTTAGATGCGTTTGCCCTGCCCTGACGTCTTCTTTCCTTCCTGAGTTTCCTGAGTTCCAAATTGGATCCCCATCCCGGTTGCCGCGTCCGAAAAAATAATTCAAAATTTTCCTTGCCAATTATAACTACACGTGTAGTCTGTTAGCCGAATCACATAGTCACTTGCAACACGCTTATGCCAAACGCACCTGATATTACGGAAGCCGAATGGAAGATCATGAAGGTCCTCTGGGCCAAATCGCCGCTGGGCGCGTACGACATCATTGAAACGCTGGCGCGGGAACAGTGGCATCCCAACACCGTCAAGACCATGCTCAGCCGGCTCGCGAAAAAGAAGGCGCTCAAGATCACCAAATACAAAAACCTGCATCTCTATTCGCCGCTGATTACGGAGGAGGAAGGCATCTACGCGGAGAGCGACGATTTCTTGCAGCGCGTGTTTGGCGGCGCGGTCAAGCCGTTGCTCGTTCATTTCGCGAAGAAGAAAAAGCTCACCACGGCCGACATCGAGGAATTGAAACGCATCCTGGACAAGGAGAATTGATATGGAACTCACCGCACTCACCAGCAGCTTTCTGGCGTTGCTTTGGCGCGCCTCGTGGCAGGCCTCCGTGCTGGTCTTGCTGATCCTCCTCGCCCAAATGGTATTTGGGAAACGGCTCGCGCCCAAGTGGCGTTACGCGCTCTGGTTACTGGTCGTCGTCCGGCTGCTGCTGCCCGTGACGCCGGCGAGCACGTGGAGCGTTTTCAACGTCGGCAATCCCGGGCGCTTCAGCGTAACCGGTTTTGACCGTTGGTCGCGCGGCGAACCGTGGGAGGTCGAGCGCGAGTCGGCAGCGCGAACTTCGCCTGAAGCTCAGCCCGCGAACGTCACAGCCGCGACACCGTCCAACATCACGGCGCCAGCCAAACCGGGCAGCGCAATAGTTCCGTCACGGACCTTTTTGAAGTCCGCGCTGATCTTCATGCGGCAACACGTCGTTTGGATTTGGTTTATCGGGGTGCTGGCGTTGAGCATGAGATTGGCGTGGGGAAATTATTTGTTCGCGCTGCAACTGCGGCGGCGTCCGCGTATCAGCGCCCCATCCGTCCTCGCGGTGCTGGAGGAATGCCGCGAACGGATTGGCCTGCGCCGTCCGTTGACGCTGGTGGAAGCGCCCGAACTGGACAGCCCGGCCTTGTTCGGTTGCTTCCGGTTGAAATTGTTGCTACCGGAAAAAATGATCGAGCGCTTCTCGCTGGCGGAGTTGCGCCACGTGTTCCTTCACGAGCTGGCCCACGTCCGCCGTGGCGACGCCGCGGTGAATTGGCTGACGACGATTTTGCAGACGCTGCACTGGTTCAATCCGGTGCTCTGGTTCGCGTTCCATCGGATGCGGGCGGACCGCGAACTGGCCTGCGACGAGCTGGCCCTCACGCACGCGCGCGAAGCGGAGAGCAAGCCTTATGGCCAGACCGTCATCCGTGTTTTGGAAGGATTCACCCAGCCCACCGCCATTCCCGGATTGGTGGGCATCCTGGAAGACAAAAAACAAATCAAAAGGAGAATCACCATGATCGCACAGTTCAAAAAAACATCGGGCGGGCCCGTTGCGGCGCTGGCGTTGGTCGCGTTGTTGGGATGCGTGTCGCTGACGGATGGGAAGAAACAGAATGCCGGTGCTCAAAACCGATCCGGCGTTGGTGCCGGCGCGATGAAAGCAAGCGCCGGTGTGGATGGCCAGCGGGTGGTTCGACTCGTCGCGTCGGACAAAGTTGATCGCTGGGTCGCATTTGGCGGCGACACGAGGCCATCGCCGAACGGCAAGTACTTGTCCTACATAAACTGGGATGAAGGCAACCTCGCCTTCTACAACATGGAAACCGGTGAACTGAGAGACCTCACGACGGAAGGAACCTGGAGCGGCAATCCAAACCAGTTCAGTTGGGATGGGATCTGGTCGCCTGACAGCACGCAGATCGCCTACTTCTGGAAGATGGGAGAAAAAGGCGAACTGCGAATCGTGCATCGAGACGGTGGCAAACCCAAGACACTGGTGCCGGCCAAAGTTTGGCCACAATCCTGGTCTAAGGACGGCAGGCGTATCCTCGCTGTCGGCCCGTACAGCAAGGCTGGGCCGGATTCCAGTGAGAAGGTTGACGGTATTCAGGTGGTAGATGCACTCACGGGCAAGACGACCATGGTGAAGCAACTTTCTGACAACCCGAATGATTCGCTAGAAGCGGGCCATCTCAACCAGGGACCGATTGCATCGTTATCGCCGGATGGAAGATTCATCGCTTACTCGCGAGCGCAAAAAGACCCGGGTTCGACAAATTCTGCTCAAAGGGACATCCGCATCGTCAACATTGATGGCAGCAATGACCGCGGTCTTATTGAACATCCCGCCAACGACCTGGCACCGCACTGGATGCCGGACGGAAAGCATTTGCTTTTCGTCAGCGATCGCTCTGGAAGCAGTGCAATCTGGATGCTCGGAGTCAACAACGGTCAGAAGGCTGGAGAGCCGCAAATGGTCCGCGACATAGCCGGAAGAATCCTCGGAACCGCTGACGATGGAGCGGTTTTTTACTCATCAAGCGCGCCGAGCTTTAACATCTACGTCGCTGAAGCAGACTGGGATTCAGCCACGCTGGGAACGCCAAGACTCGTGTCTTTGCGATACGACGGCAAGAACCGCAATCCAAGCTGGTCCTCTGACGGTTCGAGGCTGGGTTACGTTTCCCGGCGCGATCCGTTTGTTCTGGTTTTCCAGGATGTGGCGACAGGCAAAGAAGAAGATGTCAAAGCCGAGTCGGGATTTGGTGATCACCCGACATGGTCTCCTGACCTCAGCCGATTGGTCGCTCGGGCAAAGAGTCCGACCCAGAGGGGCGGGAGTCTGTTTGAAGTCGATGTCAAAAGCGGTCGCCGATCGCTTCTTGAAATTCGCGCTGAGCCTACAGACGATGTGGGCTATTTTTCGGCCTTCACCCCGGATGGGAAGCACCTGATCTACTGCAAGGCTTCGTGGACAACCAATACCCCGCGCGGAATGGTCGAGTTGGATCTCACCACTAGACAAGAACGGTGGCTCCCGAAAGGAGTAGGCCGTTATGGTCAGCCGGTTGCCGTCTCACGAGACGGCCTGCGCCTCGCCTCGTGCAAGGTCCCGTATCCCGCAAAGGATGGCGACAAGATCCAGGTCGTCGTGGGCTCCAGAACGGATGATGCCGTCAAAACCGTCGCTGAATTCCCCATTGGCGACGGACGCGTTTACGATTGGTTGCCGGATAACCGCCGCGTGATCGTATCGATGGCCGGTGATGGGGACCAGCAACTCTATCTGGTCGATGTCGAAACCGGGAGTTCCCGCCCATTTGGCCCGCCTCAGAAACGCGGCGAATACATGTCGAACCTGCGCATTCATCCCGATGGCAAGCGCATCGCGTTCGACCGCGGCCGAACGATCCAGGAAATCTGGGCGATGAAGAACTTTTTGCCCGAGGACAAGCTGGCGGCGAAGTAAGGACACGATTCTTGTCCATGCTTCCGGTGCGTCCGCCTCGTCGCCGCCGCGCATGAACCGTGTTATCGTAGCGCCGACTTTCCAGTCGGCACGTCTCGCCGGTTGGAAAACCGGCGCTACGGAGCCGGAGCAAGCGTCTCGGCGGCTCGCGCTCACGGCGCGCCGGAAGTACCGGTCGGGGTCATGATGACATAATCCTCGTTGAAGCGTTCGCGCACTGTCTGCGGTTTGCCAGCGGTTGGCGGCAGCGCGTCGGGTCGTGGGACAACCGCCAGATGGATCACCTGCCGCTCCAAAAGGCGTT
>CAZNOE010000681.1:0-3851 GCA_964574525.1 uncultured Bifidobacteriaceae bacterium | reverse complement strand
CCATCATCATCAGTTCGCACATCCTCAGCGAACTGGAAACCATCTGCAATCGCGTAGCAATCATTGAGAAGGGCAAACTGATTTACGCCGGGCCGGTCCAAGGTGTGCGGGATCAGATGTCCACTGGGCGTGTCGTTTTCGTTCGCGTTTCCAGCGACCAAAGCCAGGCAATGGAACTGCTCAAAACCCGGCCGGAAGTAGCTGAGGTTGCGCCTATAGATCACGCGATCAAGGTGACGTTGGCGAGCCACGACACGGATCACAGTGTCATTGCCGACGCCTTGGTCCGCGGCGGGGCGAAACTGATCGAGCTGCGCGAAGAAGAGTTGGGGCTGGAGGAAGTGTTCATGCGGGTGACGAGGGGCGAGACGCAGTAATCGTGGTGAGTGATTCGTTAAATCGTTAAGTGGTTAAATAGAGCAAGCCGAAGCGCGATTCACGTGCCGGCGCGGCGGCGAAACGATTTAACGATTTAACCGTTTAACCAATTACCTTTTATCTAACCATCGACCATGACCTTCCTGCCCATCGTCGAAAGGGGTTTGCGCATCGGCGCGCGGCAACGGAGCACGTATCGCACGCGGCTTATCGTGGTTGGCTTGTTGCTGGCCGTATGGTTCTTTCTTTCGGTCGTGGCGCCCCATTCGGGCACGCCGGTGCGACGCGCACACGCGATTTTTAATGCGATCACGATCGTGGGACTCGGCTTCTCGATGCTGGCCGGGATTTTTCTCACCGCCGACTGTCTGAGTGAAGAAAGACGCGAAGGCACGCTAGGGTTGCTCTTTCTCACGGACCTGAAGGGTTACGATGTCGTTCTTGGTAAACTAGTTTCCACTTCCCTTCATGCGCTGTACGCGTTACTCGCCGGGATGCCGCTGCTGGCGCTGCCCCTGCTGACGGGCGGGATGACCGCGGGTGAATTCTGGCGGATGATGCTGGTGTTGACGGCGACGCTGTATCTCTCGCTTTCGGCGGGGATGTGCATCTCAGCAGTGAATCGTGAAGCGCGTGCGGCAATAGGCGGAACGCTTTTGACGATGTTGGTCCTGTCCGGAATTATGCCGGTACTGTGGTGGCTGCTTCGGCTGGTTCGCGGACCGATTGGATTCGACTGGCTGCTATGGCCAAGCCCGGCTTACGCCTATCGCTATGCGTTCGACGTGAACTACTCCGGTTACTACGGCGCGCGGGAATTCTGGACTTCGATTGCGGTCATCGTCGGACTGGGCACGGCGTGTTTAATCGCCACCATGGTCCTGCTCCCGTTTGTGTGGCAGGAGAAAGGGCAATGGGGCCGGGCGGACGACGCGCGAAGCCGCAGCTATCGCGCGCGGTTCGGCTCGAACAAGCTCCGCGCCGCGCGGCGGGGGTTGCTGAACGCGAATCCGTTTTACTGGCTGACGATGCGCGACCAGCTGGCGGGGCGGTGGGTGCTTCGATTGTTCTTTGTCCTGATTCCCATCTGGCTTTGCTTTTTCATCGCGACGTTTTCCTCAAGATCCACGGCGAAGAATGTCGGGTTCACGGTGGTCATGTTCATGGCGTACGGGCTGCATCTTTTTTTGAAATGTTGGATTGCGATTGAAGCCAGTCGCCGGCTCAGCGAAGACCGGCAGAGCGGAGCGCTGGAACTCTTGTTGGTCACTCCGCTCCAGCCGAAGGACATTGTGGCCGGCCAGCGCAGGGCCTTATGGAACTCGTTCGCGCTTCCGGTGTTCGTGCTGGCAATGGTCAACACGGCGATGATCTGGCTGATGATGGGACCAAATCCGATCGGCATGAACACCCGTGAGCTGCCGATGTTCGTGGGGATATATTCGGGCGGCATTGTGTTGCTGGTCATGGACGTTCACGCGCTGGTGCGGATGGCGATGTGGACTTCGCTAACGGCCAGACGACACAACCGCGCCATTCTCGCCGCGTTGGGGCGCGTGATGGGGCCATCGTGGGCGGCGGTCCTTTTTTTCTTTGTGTTTCTGCTGGGCATGGCGGGGGGCGGTTTGAATCAGGGCGACGTCGGAATCCTCATGGTGCTGTGGTTCATTTTCGGGGCCGGCGTGGATGTGGTGAACATTGTTGGTGCGGAAGTCAGATTGAGTCTGAGATTCCGCCGGGCGGCTGCGCCCGGCTATGCTGCGGACGCAGCGCAAGCCGCGAAAATCTCGTCCGGCGCGATGAAACTCTCACCGGTATGGACGCTTCAACGCTTCAACGATAAAAGGCTTTAACGAAAAGATGACCTTCCTCCCCATCGTTGACCGCGAGCTGCGCACCAATGCGCGGCGGGCCAGCACGTACTGGACACGGACGGCGTTGGGCGCGGGTGTTTGTCTGATCTGGTTCATCGTGCTGGTCATGAGTCCGGCCACGACGCCCATTCATACAAAGGCGCAGGTGCTGTTCTGGACGGTCACGGCGCTGGCGTTTGCGTTCTGTCTGCTCGCCGGAATGTTTTTGACGGCGGATTGCGTCAGCGGCGAGAAGCGCGATGGAACGCTCGGCCTGTTGTTCCTCACCGACCTTGAATCTTACGACGTGGTGTTCGGCAAACTTGCGGCCACGTCGCTGGGTGCGGCGTATGGTTTGTTGTGTGTGCTGCCCTCGCTCGCGCTGACGTTACTGTTGGGTGGCGTAACGGTCGGCGAATTTTGGCGGATCACCGCCGCGCTGGTGGTGACGCTTTTTCTGTCGCTCACGATCGGGCTCGCGATTTCAGCCGTAAGCCGCGATGTGCGGCAGGCGATGGCGGCCACACTGCTGGTGTTGATGCTGCTGGCGGGCGTTCCGCCGTTGCTGTGGTGGCTGGCTCACGCTTTCACTCCGGCCAAGGAGTTCGTGGCTGATCTACTTTTGTATGCGTGTCCGCCGTACGATCTGGCGCTCGGACGCGATGGCATGTACTCGGCGAAGAACGGCCCTCAGCTTTACTGGACGGCGCTGTCCGTTCAATTCGGACTGGCGGTCCTGGCATTAGTGCTGGCTGCTTTGTTGGTGCCCCGCGTGTGGGCTGACGCGCCGGAGGAAACCGTCCGCCGTGACACGGCCTGGCAACGCTGGTGCCGCTTCGGCGGCCGCATCACCCAACGGCGGCGCCGCAAAATGATTGACGCCAGTCCGTTTTGCTGGCTCGCGACCCGCGACCGGTTGCCGGCGGTTCTGACGTGGGTAGTCGTGACGCTTTTGTTGGCCATCTGGGCGGCGTTCCTGGGTGGCTCGTTCGTAGCTGCAACGGGAAAGAACAGCGTTTGTTTTTCCGTGGCGGTCTTCATGGCTTACGCCGCGTATGTGCTGTGGAAAAGTTTTGTCGCCATCGAAGCGGCGCGGCGTGTCAGCGAGGACCGCCTCAATGGCTCGCTCGAACTGCTGATGGTGACGGATCTGGACGTGGAATCCGTGCTGGCCGGCCAGCGCCGCGCATTGAAGCGAATGTTCCTCGTGCCGGGCCTCGTCGTGCTCTTCATGAACGTCGTGCTGCTCGGCATGGTTGCCGATTACGATAAGATGCGGCTGGGCGCCGGGCTGTCTGGAAAAACCTTTTTCGTGTTCGCAATCGGAGCGTTGTTCGTGGCGGCGGACCTGTCGTTGCTCGGCAACACCGGCATGTGGATGGGACTGCGCGCGCGCCGGTTGCAAAACGCGTTCCTTGGCATGTTGGGCCGCGTGATGCTGATGCCGTGGCTGGGCATTGCGCTCTCCGCGGTATCGTTGCTCATGATCGGGTTCAATGCCGGCGACCTCTATATCCTCCTGTTTTTTTGGATGTTGATCAGCCTGGTCGTGGACGGCGTCATGGGCGCGAAGGCGCGGTTTCACATGGAAAGAGGATTTCGCAAGGCGGCTTCCGGGGA
>CAZNOE010000680.1:0-3853 GCA_964574525.1 uncultured Bifidobacteriaceae bacterium | reverse complement strand
AAACCTACAACGACCATCGCATGGCGATGTGTTTTGCGATTCTGGGATTGAAAGTGCCGGGGATAAAAATCAAGAATCCGGCGTGCGTGAAGAAGACGTTCCCGAACTTTTTTCAGAAACTGGCCGCGTTGCCGCCGAAGGGACTGGGCGCGGAGATTCGAGACGTGAAGACGGGACAGAAGTTGAGACTCGATGAATTGTTTGCGGAGTGATTGGTTGAATCGGTTAAATAAGTTAAATGGGTCAAATGAGTGATTCGGGGCGACACTCGAGTCGTTTGACTCATTCAACTCATTTAACCAATCACGAGTTACACCTTGAAACACCCCATCGTCATCGCCATTGACGGCACGAGCGCCAGCGGCAAGAGCACCAATGCCAAGCTGGTCGCCAAGGCGCTGGACTTTGTCTATGTGGACACCGGCGCGATGTATCGCACGCTGGCGTGGTATTGCCTCAAGAACCGGATTGATTTTCACGACGCCAAGGCTGTCGCCAGTGCATGTCGCCGGTGGAAGACGAAGCTCAAATGTGTGGACGGGCGCGTGCGGCTGACGGTGGACGGATATTTTCCCGAAAAGGAAATCCGCACGGCGGAAGTGAGCGTGGCTGTGTCAATGATCGCCACAGTGCCGAAGGTGCGTGACTGGATGAAGAAGACCCAACGCGAATGCATCCAGTTCGGCAATCTCGTCATGGAAGGCCGCGACATCGGCACGAATGTGTTTCCGGAAACCGACTACAAGTATTACCTCGACGCGCACCTGGAGGAGCGGACCAAGCGCCGCGCGGCGGAAGGCGTGAATGAGAATCTTGCTGCGCGAGACCAACGCGACAGCCAGCGCGCCGCCGCGCCGCTGATGATTGCGCTGGGCGCGCGAGTCATCAATAATTCCAACCTGACGAGCGAGCAGACGAGCGGATTGATCATTGAGGACATCAGGAAGCGGCTGGCGGAAGTCGCCCAATGAAGCGAGCTTCGGCGGTGACCATGGCGGAAACACCAAACACCAAACACCAAACTCCAAAGAAACTCCAATTTCCAAATTCCAATCACGGTCGTGGACGGTCTTTGGTGATTGATGCTTGGAGTTTTCTTGGATTTTGGAGCTTGGTGCTTGGATATTTTCCCGACAACAGCCCGTCATGAACCCATCGTATTTTGTCGGTTGGTGTTTCTTTCGGGCGCTCTACAAGGTCTATTTCCGCTGGCACGTTTACAATCCTGAGCGCGTGCCTGAATCCGGTCCGGTTATTGTCGCCGCCAACCACGCAAGCTTCATCGACCCGCCGCTGGTCGGAGCGGGCCTGAGGCGGGATATCAACTATCTGGCGCGCGAAAGCCTCTTTCGCTTTCCGGGGATTGGTGCGCTTTTGCGTTCGTGGAACTCCGTGCCGGTGGACCGCGAGGGTGGCGGCGCTGCCGGGTTGAGAAAAATTCTGGACCGTCTGCTTGAGGGTGGCGCTATTATCTTGTTTCCTGAAGGCACCCGGTCGCGCGACGGTAAACTCCAGCCCGCGCGCTCGGGAATTGGACTCACGGTGATCAAGTCAAACGCCGTCGTCGTTCCGGTGCGCGTGTTTGGAACCTACGAAGCGTACGGACGCCACATGCGTTTTCCGCGGCCGCGACGCGTCGCCGTCAAATACGGCGAGCCGATGCGTTTCGAAGCCTTGCGTGCCGAGGCCAAGACGTGTTCCAAGGCGCGGCTCAAGGAAATTTATCACCAGATCGCCGATGAAATCATGGCGGCGATTGCGAAGCTTGAGCCGCACGAAGACAAGATGGAATTTCCGTGGTGAGGAGCGCCGGCCTCCGGGCACGGCGCGTTGATGAAATCGCCCCGTCATTCGCGCCGGGCCGGGAGGCCGGCGCTCCTCACACTTTCGGCTCCCATCCTTTCCGATACTCGCGTCGCCACAAGGCGGCTCCATCACGATCGCCAACAATCTTGCCAGCTTTGGCGTCGTAGTTGATGGTGTGCGCGCTGCGCCATGCGATATTTCCGAGATGACAAAGCATCGTGCTTTTTTGGCCGTCCTCGATTTCGGAGTTCAGCTTTTTCCCTTCGCGAATGCCGTCGGCAAAATTGGCGAAGTGTAGTGTATCGCCGCGCTTGCCAGTGAGGTCTCGAACGAGTTTGTTGCTGAGATCGTAAATGGCGCCGCCGTCGCCAGCCATGGCCATCGTTCCCTTCTCGCCGTAGAAATTGACACCGAATCCTGCGCCTTCGAATCCGCGCGGATCGCAACTCTGGCCTTCCCAGACGATGGCTTTGTCGCCGTAGTCAAACGTTGTGACGTAGAGGTCAGGCGTTTCCCAATCATCCTGAAAGTGATAGCGATTGCCGCCGCAGGTGATACGCTTCGGCAGGTCAACGCCCATGCCCCAGCGCGCGAGATCGAGCGCGTGAACGCCGTTGTTGCCGAGTTCGCCAGTTCCCCAGTGCCAGAACCAATGCCAGTTATAGTGAATGACGTTGTCGCGGAATTCGCGCTCCGGTGCCGGGCCTTGCCAGAGCGAGTAGTCCAGCCATTCCGGCACTGGCGCGGGCTTGCCGCGGCCAATCGAAGCGCGGCGATTCGTGTACCACGCTCGCGCAAAAAACAGTTTGCCGATCTCGCCCTTATGCAGCGCGTCAATCGCTTCGATAATGTAGGGCCAACTGCGGCGCTGATTGCCCATCTGGACTACACGCTTGTGCTTGCGCGCGGCGGCGACCATCAACTCGGACTCATGCGCGTTGTGGCTGCCGGGTTTTTCGACATAGACATGTTTGCCGGCCGCGCACGCGAGAATCGTGGCGGGCGCGTGCCAATGGTCCGGTGTGGCGATGGAAATCGCATCCACGCTCTTGTCTTCGAGCATCCGCCGAAAATCTTTCACGCCCTGCGGCTGGCGCTTCTGTTTTTTCGCCACGGCTGCGACACCTTTTTCAACGGCGCGATTGTCCACGTCACAGACGTAGGCGATCTCAACGTTGGGCACAGCGAGATGTTCAGCGATGTGGGCCATGCCGCGTCCATTGCAGCCCATGATGCCGATGACAATTTTTTTCGCGGGGCTTTCCTGGGCGCGGAGAATGGTGAACCCGCCAAGCGCAGCGAAGCCGGCGGCGGCGGCGGTTTGTTTCAAGAAATGACGGCGTGGCAGAACTGGTCTCATGCAGCAATGAAACGGAAATGTATTCGGCGCTGCAAGCAAACTTCGTGACGTCACTCGGCGAACGAAAGCGCGGTAAACTCGGCGCAGTCCAAACGCTTCGCGATTGCGTGAGCCCATGCGATGTCGCGAAGCGTTTGGAATGCGCGCGGCTTTAGCGCCGCTTTTGTTTAGCGCGAAATCCGACGGCGGAGAGTCAGATTCCCAGGTTGGAAAGCGTGTTGCTGATCGTGTTGACGATCTGGACCAGCCGAGGGTGGGACTTCTCGAATCCTTCGACCGAACCGGACAGGCCTTCGAGGGAGAGTTTCAAAAGCTGCGGGTTTTGCCCGGTGCGGGTGGCTTCGCGCGCGGAAATCTCGGTAAAGCCCGCAATGCTTTCGGCCTCTTCGCCGTGCGTCTTGGACAATTCCGCGACTTCGGACTTCAGTGTGCCCAGCAGTTGCAGCAATTCCTGCTTGCGCTCCGGACTGATGGCCTCGGCGGCTTCAATGCGCGACTCAATTTTTCCGACAGTTTCCTCAATCATGTTCGACAGCTTTGGTTCGGCACTCCAAAGATAACCAGCCCTTTCCATTCAGCAAGGGCGGAAGCAGCGGACCTTTTGGCAACGCGGGAGCAATTCAACTTTCAGGCCGCTCCGATCGCGACCAACGGCGCGACCGACCGCCAGATCGCGGACTGGATTTC
>CAZNOE010000679.1:0-3855 GCA_964574525.1 uncultured Bifidobacteriaceae bacterium | reverse complement strand
AGGAAAATGTCGGGCGCGGGCTTCTGGTTCTTCACCATCTCATTGGTAACGACCGCGTCGAAGAAATGGCGGATCTTCAATTGTTCGAGCACCTGACAAATAATCTTCTGCGAGCCACCCGAGGCAACAGCCATCGGAATCTTTCCATGATGCGCCTTCACGATTTCCACAACGGCGTGGATGGGTTCAGCCTGCGCCATGAGCGGCAGATAGGCCTCTTCTTTCTCGTGCGCAATGGCAATGTGGTCGAGGGAACGACTCTGTTCCGCCGCCAGCATCTTGAGAATGTCGCGGGACGGGACGCCGCCGAGAGAATAAAAGCGATCTTCAGGAAAATGCAGGTTGTGGCGCTTTGCAATCATCTGCCACGCGCGCCAATGCAGCGGCATGGTGTCGGCCAGCGTGCCGTCGCAGTCGAAGATGAGGCCTTTGATCATCATGGGTGTCAGCGAAGAAAGTGTTCAGTTTTCAGTATTCAGTTTTCAGTGCCGAATACGAGCCAGTCAGGGTTTGCCAGACTGAACACTGAAAACTGAATACTGAATACTTCACGAGAATCATGTTTGCAGCGCCTTCAACTTCTCCTCCAATTCATGCGTCATCAACGGTTCGAGCAACGGATCGAGATCGCCTTCGACGAAATTCGCCAGATTGTAGAGCGTCACTTCGAGGCGGTGATCCGTGACACGGTTCTGCGGAAAATTGTAGGTGCGGATTTTTTCGCTGCGCTCGCCGGTGCCGACCTGGTCTTTGCGCACAGCGGCGTATTTCGCGTCTTCCTCGGCCACTTTGCGCTCCAGCAATCGCGACCGGAGCACTGTGAGCGCCTTGACGCGGTTCTTTTGCTGCGAACGTTCATCGGCGCAGCGGACCATCAGGCCGGTCGGTTTATGGATGATTTGCACCGCGGAATCCGTGGTGTTCACGCCCTGACCGCCCTTGCCGGAGGCGCGGCAGCAGTTGATTTCGATCTCGTCGGGCTTGATCTCGATGTCCACCTCCTCGGCCTCCGGCAGCACGGCCACGGTCGCGGTGCTGGTGTGAATACGGCCTTGCGCTTCGGTCGCCGGAACGCGCTGCACGCGATGCACGCCGCTCTCGTATTTGAGCCGCTTGTAAACATCCGTTCCATTGATCTGGAAAATGATTTCCTTGAAACCGCCGAGGTCCGACGGACTGGAATCCAGCGTCTCAACTTTCCAGCCGCGTGCTTCGGCGTAGCGGGTGTACATGCGGTAAAGATCGGCGGCGAACAGCGCGGATTCGGAGCCGCCGGCGCCGGCGCGGATTTCGACGATGGTATTGCGCGAGTCGGTCGGGTTGGGCGGGATCAGGCCGCGTTGCAATTCCCGCGCGAGCCGTACTTCGTCCGTTTCGAGCCGGGCGATTTCCTCCTTCGCGAGCGCGGCCATTTCTGAATCGGGCGCTTCGGTCTGGAGCAGCGAGCGATTCTCGTGGAGGTGGGCGAGCGTTTTCACGTAAGCGCCGCCCACCGTCACCAGTTCCTTCAACCGGGCGTATTCCTTGCCCAACTCCTGGGCGCGTTGCGGATTGTCGAAAGCCTTCGGGTCGCTTAGCGCGGCTTCAACTTCCGCGAAGCGTTTCGAGAATTTTTCGATGTGCGGTCTTAAATCCATATTCGATTTACGATTTACGATTTACGTGCGGCCCGGTTGAAGGACGCGTCAATCGTAAATCGCAAATCGTAAATCCCGCCGGCATGGAAAAATGGTGTTCGATAAAAAAGAGGCCGCCCGCTGCCCCGGCAAAGCGGGAAAGCGGGCGGTAGAAAGGCGGGCCGCTACTTCTTCTTTTTCTTCGTGGCCTCGAAGGCGGCCTGGGCGGCCTGCGTCTTGACGGCGCGCTGCTGGAATTTGTCCACGCGGCCGGCGGTATCCACAAATTTCTGCTGGCCCGTGTAGAAGGGATGGCAAACGTTGCAGATACCCACAATAACCACGG
The DNA here is from genome assembly GCA_964574525.1 of uncultured Bifidobacteriaceae bacterium. GTDB lineage: Bacteria > Verrucomicrobiota > Verrucomicrobiia > Limisphaerales > JADLHS01 > WYBW01. Next base: position 1,893 of record CAZNOE010000679.1, on the reverse strand, counting down.
GCCTGGTGGACCGCGTCTTGATCACGTTGCCGCACGCGCAACGGATTTCCGCGTCCACGTACTTCGGATGAATGTCTGCTTTCATAAAAGGGTGCAAACAGTATCAGTTGTGACTCGAATGACAAGCGCGAAGTTCCGGAGATTTGGTCCGTTCTTGTGCCGAATCTTTCGTTTCCTAATCTCAATCTTTTCTTCTACGCTTGATCGTTCTTCGCACCATTAAATCAAGAGCCGGACGAAGATTTAGAATATGACAGCGAAAAGAGTGATGATGCCGCCTCCGATGCCCGGACGCATTCCCCCCCGCGGACCGCTCAAAACCACGGCCCGGCAGCGCGTGCTCGCGCAATGGCGCGGCGGCGACTTCACTCCGCTGGAAATCGCCCATGCCATTCGCGCGCGGGGCGTCGGAGACCTTGTGCCCCAGGTGCTGTCCGGCCTGCGCATGGAACAACGCCGCGCCGAAGCTGAAATCGTCCGCGTGTGGAATAATCTTCTCGACCCAAACATCGCCGCGCACGCGCAACCGGTGGGCATCCGCAACGGCACCTTGTTCGTCAACGTGGACAGCAGCGTGTGGCTCAGCGAAATCGTGCGCTATCGTCGCAAGGAAATTCTGGATCGCCTGCAGCACAGCTTCGGACGCAACGTCGTCACGCGCATCTCGTTTCGCATCGGGTGACAGGCAGCGGCATCGCGGCCGATATCGGGTGCAAGGGCGGTTGTGAAGTGAATTCCGGAAAGGACCCACCCCTGACCCCTCCCAGGAGGGGAAGATTAAAGGGGGCGCGTCCGGAGCAGTTCCCCTCCTGAGAGGGGTTGGGGGTGGGTTTCACCGTTGCCTGTTTCGGTAATGCAAAATCTTGAACTCCGTCGAATCGCGAATCTCCTCAACTAGCTCGAACCGGTCTTCAAACGGCGGAAAGAACGCGTCTCCTTCGACGTGGCGTTTAACCAGCGTGAGATACAAATCCGAACACAGCGGCAGCGCCTGCGCATAGACCTGCGCGCCGCCACAGATGAAGATTTCGCGCTGCACACGCGCGCTGTCCAGGTCGCCCCTCACCCCGGCCCTCTCCCCATCAGATGGGGAGAGGGTGGCCGCCAGGCCGGGTGAGGGGACGCCGGTAGTTTGAATCGATTCCTTCAGATCACGGATCACCCGCACTCCAGGATATTGAAAGTTGGAGCGGCTCAGGACGATGGTCTCGCGATTCGACAGCGGTTTGCCAATGGACTCGAACGTCTTTCGCCCCATGACGATGATCTGCCCGGTGGTCATTTTCTTGAACCACTTGAAATCCTCCGGCAAATGCCACGGGATTTTGCCGCCCGCGCCAATCACGCGGTTCAGCGACATGGCGGCGATGGCTTTGAAGGGTTTCACCGGGAGTAAAACATTAACCACGGATGAACGCAGATGGACACAGATAGGGACCCTCCCGAAAGACGCTCATGGCTTCCAGGCGAACGTGTCTGCTTTCACACGCAGGTAATTCGCGTCCAATTCGGGCTGCAACATAATCAAGGCGGCGATGCGGCGCGCCATGTGCGTGACTTCACGGGCTTCGTCCGGCGTGAGCGTGCGACCGAGCAATTCAAATTCCCGGTAGCTCAACCACTTCTTGATGACCTGATAGCCGCCGATGGTGTAGTCCCAGACCTTTTCCGGCACGTTGCGCCAGCAGGCGGCGTTGTTCAGAAAAACGTCGTGCGTGGATTGGCCAAGGTAGGGCGCGTCACTCCGTGCGCGCCGTTCGTCGTCAGTTTGGGCATCGTAGTTGCAATCGGCGGCGCGCGCGGAGCGGCGCGCCCTACCCAACGCCTCCGACTCCTCCGCCGTGTAGCCGCGCGTTTCGAGTTTGCCTTTGCCGGGCATCGTCACGCCGCCTT
>CAZNOE010000678.1:0-3858 GCA_964574525.1 uncultured Bifidobacteriaceae bacterium | reverse complement strand
TGTTGGTGAAAATCTGGCTGCGAAAGAGAATCGGGCCATCCAACCTGCCTTTGGGCACTCCTTCTTGCGTAAGAGAATCGGGATCAGTCTTGTATGTGACCGCCACCTGCGGCGCGGGTTTTGCCGGCGGCGGGTTGGTGTTCTGAGGGGGCGGTTCTTGGGCAACGGTGAAGCGCGCCAACGAAACAAACAGGAGCGCAATTAGCACATGATTGGTCATTTTCTTTACCTTTGTAAACGATGCCGTGTTTGGCATGGTGCGGTCAGGTGACATTCAAATCAAGTCGGTGTGCTTCTCCGACATTAGTTGATCCGCGACTGCATAGCCACAAGCCGTAAGTGGAAGAAACTGTTCTCCGGATTCGACCAAATCAGATCTTACCAATTCATCAAGAGCGCCTTCCCATAACGCTCGCGAACGTGGATTGTTCTTTTCAATAAAATCGCGATTGTTGGTGAAAATACGCGTTGCTCGAAATAGTTTGAACCTCCAAATCTTTCCTTCAGGTTCTTTGGCGGCTTCAGTGAGTAATTCAACCGCCGCTGCGGAAAGTTCTGGCCCCACTGGCGTTCGAATGAAACTGGAAACCTTAGTTTCGGATCGCACAAATAACAGATCCGATGCCGCGTTGATCCTTTCGGGGTTCGCTTTCACAAAATCAAACCAGAAGTCCCGGTGTTGCCTGAGTTCCTCAGCCGTGAATTTCCTACCGATCGGATGTTTCGGATTGTAGGAAACTACTTCTCCATGACAGTCGAGACAAAGCGGAATGCAGTTGTCCAGCGTATCAGACCCTCCATCCGCTTCTTGAATGATGTGATGGGTTTGCATCCGCGTTCCGCAGAACTTCCGGCAAATACAACACCTGCGAGCACAGCGAACCAGTGCTTCATCAGCTATTTGACGAGGGAATGGCATAAATGTGAATTCGCCGTTTGAAGTCCCGGCCGTAGTGTGAGCATCATCGCTTGGCGAGTTTAACGGCAGTGCCATAGGCCAACACTTCTGTTACTCCCGGCGCGAACTCCGTCGCGTCATACCGCACGGTGATGATGGCATCCGCATCCATCTCTCTCGCGTGTTCAACCATTCGGCCGAATGCTTGTTGGCGTGCGTCCTCACAGACCCGAGCGTACGATTCGATGTTCCCGCCCACAATCTGTTTGAGACCGCCAAACATCCCTTGAATGATGTCCGGAGAACGAACCACAATTCCACGCACGATACCGAGGTAGCTTTCAATGGTGTGGCCACTGACATCATTTCCTGTCGTCGTGATGATTGGCCCGGTGCGTTCTGGGAGGGAGACGTTCGTTTGCTTAACAAACTCGTCGGTGAGATGTTTGGGGGTGCCGCTCCCTGGGGGAGACAAACCGGGAACGAACAACACCGTCTCAATTCCACAATGTGGGCACTGAATCGTTTCGCCTGCATTGGCTGGATCAAACTCCAAGCGACCGGAGCAAGTGTTGCAAGAGCATACCGTCCACGTCTGGTCTGGACTGTCCCCGTTCATCGGTGACGACACTCTCACGCCCGATGCGTCCTGTCGAGCGCGAAACCCGCCCAACGCATGCTTTCAAACGTACCTTGTCAGAGAGAATCTAGCAGCCCTCTGGAACTACGAGGCTTTCACCACATCCGGGGCAGCGAAATTCCTGGCCAGCCGCTTCAGCGTTTACTTCAATCGGTTGGCGGCATACATGACATTCAAAATGAACATCCGCGCCGACAAGTCCCGGCAATTTTGCAGCCTGCGGATCAACTACTGGCGAAGCAAGGTTGTCATTTGACATTTCAGCCTGTTCATCGGTTACACGATTCTCTTGCGGCGTTCCTTCAAGAGAAATGCGACGGTCAAAAGAAGCTACAAAAGCATTCCATGATTTCACGAAGCGCTCCATCCGTTCAGGATTTGAGAAATGAAACGCTTCCCATAAGCCCGTTTCACTTTTGAATGTCAGTTCACCGTAAAGGGCAATGGGGATTTGGTAATTCCCCGCAAATCGCTTGTCACGGCTACCGTCTTTGTTTGTTTTGGCCCAAGTCTGTCCAATAGTTTTGGAGTCGCTTGGAACTCCGTCTTCTTCATTAAACCTGACTTGAGTGGTCGCAGGCTTCACGTCGTGGAAATCTATGACCGAAAAAGCCGCCTTTGAAGCCCGATACAGGATGAAACCTGGATACAGGAAGAGGTCGCCGCCGTTCGCGTTCTGGAGATGTGGAACTTGTTGTTCCCATTGAATCAATTCACAATTACCCAAAGAGAACCTGACTCGCTCGCGACTCACCCTCTCGCTGGCGATTGTGCGCTCGCGAGTTTTGTCGGTCACTTGCTGAGATTTTATGTCCCATATCGCGGCGCATTCACCCAAGGCAGTAAAGTCGTCTCGCATTCGGAAGAATGGTTCGGCTTGCTCTCTTGCGAGTTCTACTTGTGTCGAAATGGTGGTGAGCCGAAGCTGATCTTCAAGTTCGGAAACCTTCGCGGCGGCAATTTCGGCTTGGGCCTTTCGGACGGCAAACGACTCCTTGAAGAGTTTTTTAAGCAAGAAGCCGCTCTCCCATGCCTTGAAACGTGCTGAAGCGCGAGCGTCCTCTTGATTAGCCTTGGAAAGTTCACGACTTATGTCTTCGTGTTCCTCGTAGGCCGTCTGTATCACGCGTTTAAGTTCTTTGAGGCTTTCGCTGGTTAATAACTCTGTGCTCACGCTTCGAATCTCTTGCATAGGGGCAGAGGTTCGATGTGAGGCAGGTGGCGGTGTCGGAACGGAATCAGGAAACGGATTCGGAGTCAGTGAATCTTGCGGCTCGCGTGATTCAAATTCTGAAGACGGATTTGATCCATCGGAAAGGCGCTGCCGAAACGATATGCCGCTGCCGGGAATCGAAGCCGTGCTGTATAACCCGCGAGGGCCGAGGTTTACTGTAAAGGGAGCGCCGCCAAGGCTCGCGCTCAATCCGCTCTTGGACAAATTGAGTTTTAGACCTGGAATTATCTTAAACGATTGTCGAAAGCGCCAACTCACGAGTCCTCCTTATCCTGATAGGAATTTGCCCATTTGATTTTGCGTGGAGTGAAACTGTTCATGGAAGCGGCTTGCAGCGACCTGCCAGATAGTCCTGCTTGGCCTCTTCCATCAATTTGTCGAGCCGCCCGGCTTTGGCGTCCGCTTCAATTTGCCTGTCCCACAACTCTTCGCGGTATTCCTGCAGCCAGTCCGCGACGGCGTGAACGTCCTTGGGTTCAAGCTGCGTGATGGCCGACTCAATTTCCTTCACCGTGCTCATGGCGCTGAACGTATCTCAAATGTGGATGGCAGGCAAGGTGGTTGATGATGGATTCGCGGACGAAGGAGTTAGATTGAACGCTCGCCCTCACCCCGGCCCTCTCCCCCGGGGAGAGGGAGAATCGTTCTCCGTCTCCACCGAAATTCGCGCGACTGGATTTGCCGGACAGGTATTCGCAAAACCAGAGACGGACAACGGCTGTTCCTTCTCCCCGGGGGAGAAGGTTAGGATGAGGGCGAGCCAAAAAAACAAACTTCATTTCCCTGCTGGGCCTTTTACATTCGCCGTCATGGCCGACATCGAACGCGCCCGTCAGTTCCGCAAAGACGAAACCTGGGCGGAGAAACTCATGTGGCGCTGGTTGCGTGCCCGCCGGTTCAGCAATTACAAATTCCGCCGCCAACATCCCGAAGGCATTTACTACTTGGATTTCTTTTGCGAGGCAGCGCGGTTGTCCATCGAACTGGATGGATTCGGTCACGGTCATCCGGACCAGCAAAGTCACGATGCCGAACGCAAAGCGTTCCTGACTTCGCGTGGCATCAAGGAACTGCGCTTTTGGAATT
>CAZNOE010000677.1:0-3860 GCA_964574525.1 uncultured Bifidobacteriaceae bacterium | reverse complement strand
TACCTGCCGGAGGAATCGTATCTCTACCGCTATCTCAACTCGCGCGAGACGCTGGATTTTTTCGGCAACTTGTTTCATCTGTCCAAAAGCGAGCGCAACAACCGCGCCGAGCAATTGCTGGAAATGGTCGGCTTGAGCCAGACACGCACGCGCGCCGTGGGCGAATTCTCCAAGGGCATGCAGCGCCGCATTGGACTGGCGCAGGCGCTCATCAATGATCCTGACCTCGTTATTCTCGACGAGCCGACTTCCGGCCTCGACCCGATTGGCTGTCGCGAAGTGAAGGATTTGATTCTGGCGCTGGCCCGGCGCGGCAAGACGGTGATCTTGAGCAGCCACTTGCTGTCGGATGTCGAAGATGTGTGCGACCGCGTGGTGATTTATTACGGCGGTAAAATCCAGGCCGCGGGCACGCTCAAGGAATTGCTCGCCACGCCGGATGCCGTGCGCATCACAACGCCCGCACTGCCGCGCGAAACCATGGAGCGCGTGCTGGAAATCATCCGCAAGGACGTGGCCGCGGACAAAGTGAGAATTGATACGCCGACGCAAAACCTGGAGAGCTACTTCCTCGACGTGGTCCTGAAAGCGCGTCAGGCCGCGGCCGAAACCAGTGGGGCGACTTCCGGCGCGAGGGTGGCGGCTTATCTGCGTGGCGACGCCGAAGAGAAGCCGGCGACGGAGCGGATTCTGGACCGGCTCACGTCGCCGAAAGCTGTGCCCAGCGCGCCTGCGCCGACGACGCAACCAGTCGAGACAGTGGACCAGAAGAAACTGGAAGCGTTGACCAAGCCAACGGAGGCGACTCCGCCGCCCGCCAAGCCTTCAACCGCGCCGGACGAGAAGCCGGTGGATTTGGCAAGGGCGGACGAGAAGCTGTCGTCGCTGCTCAACAAGCCGAAGTGACTCGAGGACAAGGACGATTTTCTGATGCAACGCCTATTCGCCATCGCCTTGTTGACTTGGAAAGCCGCGCTTCGATTCCGGCTCTTTCTGGTCATCGCGGTGTTGTTGCTCGCCTCCGTGGTCGGTTTGCCGTTGTTGATCGAGGATGACGGAACGGCGCGAGGGTTCACGCAGATTCTGCTGACCTACACGTTAAGCGTCATCACCGCTTTGCTTGGACTCTCAACCCTGTGGCTGGCGTGCGGCACACTGGCGCGCGACATCGAGGAGTGTCAGATGCAAGTCGTCGCGACGAAGCCAATCGCGCGCTGGCAAATCTGGCTGGGTAAGTGGCTGGGGATCGTGTCGCTCAACGCAGCCTTGCTGGCGATTTCCGGTACGAGCGTCTATGCGCTGCTTCAGTATCGCGCGACGAAACTGCCTCCGGACCAGCAGGCGGTGTTGCGGAATGAAGTGCTGGTGGCGCGCGGTTCGGTCAGGGAGCCGAAGCTCGACAAGGAAATCGAGGCCGAGACGGACCGGCTCATGCAGGCGACCTTGAAAAAGACTTCGGTCGCGGCTTCGGACATGCGGCTCTTGCGGCAGCAGTTCAAGGAGCGGATCAAAGGAGAACTTCAACTCGTGGCGCCGGGCACGGCGCGCGTATGGAGGATTGATTTGGGACTGGCGAAACATTTTTTGCGCGACCAGCCACTTTATCTGCGCGTGAAATTCAATACGGCAAACAACAGTCCCTCCGGCACGTTCGTCGCGCTGTGGCAGGTGGGCGATCCGGAAACGCCCAAAGTCCAACGTCTGGAGCCAATGAGCCTCGCGCCGGACACGTTCCACGAATTGGAAATCCCGCCAAATCTCATCGACGACAAAGGGATCCTCACAATCATCTTTTTCAATCAGAACCAGGCAGCGCTGTTGTTCCCGCTGGATGAGGGCATGGAGGTGCTGTATCGCGAAAGTGGATTCGGGGTGAACTTCATGCGCGGGTTGGGAATCATTTTTTGCTGGATGGCCCTGTTGGCGGCCCTTGGTCTGGCCTCGGCGAGCTTTCTTTCCTTCCCCGTGGCGGCGTTTTTTTCTCTGAGCCTTCTCACGATGGCACTTTCCAGTGGCACGCTCACCAACGTTGTCGCCGAGGGGACGTTGATGGGTTTCAGCGGGGAGTCCGGCACCACGCACTCGCCAGTGGACACCGTCGTCGTCCCGGTTTTCCGCGCCGCGCTCCAGGTAATCAACCTGGCGAAGGAGTTTTCGCCAATTGATTCGCTGAGCACGGGACGCAGCATCACCTGGGTGCAATTGTTACAGGCGTTCGCACAGATTGTGTTGTTGCTGGGCGGGATTATCGGTGGGATCGGCATGCTGATTTTCACCCGACGCGAACTGGCGACGGCACAAGGAACACAATGAAACTGAAGTGTCAGGTGCGGAATGCGAAGTGTCGGGTGTGCGACAACCTGGCACCTGACACTTCGCACATGACAGTGGATTTCGGATGAAATGAGCGCGCGACTCAAAAAAAACCTTCTGCTGGTGCTCGCCGCCGGCTTGCTCGTTGGCGTGTCGCGCGTGCAACTCGTGCTGAACCGCGACCGCGAGCGGCTCGGGTTGACGCGCGTGGCTCCGCTGGAGAACGCACCGCCTGTCCTGGCATTCACCACGGTGGCGTTGGGCGGATTTCGCGGTTTGATTGTCAACGCGCTGTGGATTCGCGCCAGCGAAATGCAGGACGAGGACAAATTCTTCGAGATGGCGCAACTGGCGGACTGGATCACCAAGCTTGAGCCGCATTTCGTTCAGGTCTGGCTCAATCAAGCCTGGAACATGGCCTACAACATTTCGGTGAAGTTCAAGGATTTCCCGGATCGTTGGCGCTGGGTGCAGCGCGGCATATCGCTGTTGCGTGACGATGGACTGCGCTTCAATCCCAATGATGTTCTGATCCATCGCGAACTGGCGTGGTTTTTCCAACACAAGATGGGCCAGAACCTCGACGACGCGAACATGTATTACAAGCAGGAGTGGTCGAAGGAAATGGCGCAGGTTTTCGGCAAGCTGCGCAAGCCCAACCTCGACGAACTGATCAATCCACAGACCGATGACGCGCGGGGGCGCCAACAGTTGCTCACCAACAAATTCAAGATGGACCCGGTGTTCATGAAACATGTGGATGACAACTACGGACCGCTGGAGTGGCGGCTGCCCGAGGCACATGCGATTTATTGGGCCGCGCTCGGATTGGAAAAGGCGAAGTTGAATCCGACGAAAATCAACGCGGACGACCTGATTCAGTTGCGCCGGGTGATTTATCAATCCATGCACCTGAGCGTGCAACGCGGGCGGTTGCTGGAGAACCGGCTCGAGCAGGTCTTCGAGTTCGGTCCCAACCTTGACATCATTCCGAAGACGAACTTCGCCTACGAACAAGCGATGGAGGAGGACGCGAAGAACCGGGATCATATCAGCCGGGCACACCGGAACTTTCTGACCGAGGCGATTTATTTCCTTTACCTGCACAACCGCGTCGCCGACGCGGCCAAGTGGTATCAATATCTCGGCACCCATTACCCCGACAAAAACGTGATCGAGAACAATCCCAATTCCCGTCCCAGCCAGGTCACGCTTCACGAATTCGTCATGGCGACCATGAAGATTGACATCAGTGAAACCGATCAGAAGAAGATCCAGGCGGTCATTGAAGGTCTGGTGACGCGGGCGTATCAGAACATGGCATTCCTCGACGAAGATGACCAAGCCGCCGGACTGAGGATGTTGGCACGCCAGGTACGGACGACTTACATGAGCAAGATCACAGAACGCGAAAAGGCCATCGGCGTGCCACCCGTTGAAAACACGGAGCAGGAAATCTTGAACCGCTTGCTGGATCCCGACCAAGGCATGCCGTTTGAGGCGCGCGCTATCCTGCGAACCAAACTGCGTTTGCCGCCCGAAAGCGC
>CAZNOE010000676.1:0-3861 GCA_964574525.1 uncultured Bifidobacteriaceae bacterium | reverse complement strand
ACGAACGCCCAATTGAAAAACTGTTACGCCGCTACGCGAAGAAGCGCCGCGACGAACCCGCCGCCACGAAGCTGGAATTGCATCCCGCGACGCGGCGGATGCTGCAAGGCGAAGTCTCGCGCCAGTTTCCCAAACCGGCGGCGAGCGGAGCGAAATCTGTTCTGGGATTGACGAGTTTGTGGCCGCGATTGGTCTGGGCTTTGCCGGTTCTCGTCGTGCTGGTTGTTGGCGTGTGGGCGATCGTTCAATCGAAGAGACCGCAAGAAGGTGTGGGTAATCTGGCACAGACGGAATCCCCGTCGCCGGTGCAATTGCGTGAATCTCTGGGGCGAACCGAGATTCCGGCGCCATCCGTGGGCGGTGTCACGCCGCGGAACGAAACCGTCTCCACGACTCTCACTGATACGGACGCGTCACGCGCGAAGAACAGCACGCGCACTTTTGGTGCGGAGGAAGAAAAGTTGAAAGCCGATCGCGCACCCGCATCATTGGCGTTGAACACGCCCGCACCCAGCGCCGCCGGCCCTGCGCCGGAAGTTGCCAACCTCGATAAGACCTTCCAGGAAAAAGCTGTCGCGGGCCGCGATGCTCTGGAGCGACTTGCTCGCGAGGCTCGCGCGGACAAATCACGCGACCTGACTCTGGCCACGCGCAGTGCTGCGGTCGAAGGACCCTCCGCCACTCTTGGCGCGAAGGTTGAGACGGCCCGTGCGCTGTCCGCCACCCCGACCGAAGATTTGGCCGTGGCACGGAGACTGGCCGGCAAAGGCGGAACAGCGGGCCCAAATCTCGCGGGTGGATCGTTGAGCGCGACCCCGCCGCCCGCTGCCGCATCCTCGTTGTCCCTAGCGGCCAAATCCCCGCCCACCAAGGTTGAGTACGACCGGGCGCAGGCTGCGCCGTCGACCGTGGTGCAGAGATTCGTGCAAACCACCGCCGGCGTAACCGCCGGCAGCCTGACAAAAAAGAGCGCGGAGGTGCCGCCGGTGCTTGACGCGTTTCAGGTTGAGCAAACCGGCAATCAACTGCGTGTCATTGACAGTGATGGGTCGAGCTACGACGGCTCGATTCAATTCGCGACGGCCGAAGGGCTTGACGACACGGTGGACGAGACAAAAAGAACCGGCGACTTCAAGTCGAAGGCCGGACTTGCTGTGCAGCAAAGTTTCCGCGAAGGAGTTCCGGAATCTCAGGCGGGTCAAAACTATTTCTTCCGCGTCACGGGAACGAATCGCACCTTGCAGCAGGCCGTTGCGTTTTCGGGAAATCTGCTGGTATTGACCAATGCTTTGCCCGCCACGCAAACTGGCGCCACGCTTTCCCCAACGACGAAAAGCCAATTTCCCCAAGGGCAAACCGCTTTGCCAACCCTGCTTAACTCCAGCATCTCTGGCAAAGTGCAGTTGGGCAGAGATCAGGAAATGCGGATCAACGCCGTGCCGGTGGCGAAGTAAGGAGCGCCGGTCTCCGACCCGGCGCGTTTCGCACGACCGACACCGACACGCCGGGTCGGAGACCGGCGCTCCGAGAAAGCTCACTTCCCGCCGCTTCTCGGCGGCGCCCAATCCTTCAGGAACTTGATCACCTTGGCGGGATCGTGGTGATCGCCTTCCTCAAGTTTGCCGCTATCTTGCGTGGTGAGTTGCTTGCCCTCGGCGTCGAGCACGACCAGCGCCGGCAGACCGAAGCGACACGGATTGCCGTAGCGCTCGTTGATGTCGGTGTTATGCTGCTTGCCCTCGACCTTGTCCACGTCAATCAACACGACTATGTAATTTGCCTTCAGAAAAGCGGCGATGTCTTTGTCCGAGTGAAACAGATTATGCAGCTTGTGACACCAACCGCACCAGTTCGCGCCGAATTGGAGCAACACGTTTTTGTGTTCGCGCTTCGCGGTCGTCAGTGCCTCGGTGATTTGTTTCCCTCCGTCAGCTTTGGTGTCGTAGATCGCCGGGCGGGTGGATTTCGCGGGTTGATCGGCAGCGAGCACAGTCAAAACGGTCGCGCCAATGAGAACGCAAGAGAGCGACAGGGCTTTGAGCAGCATGTGGTTTTTCATAATCGGGTCTCTGGTCTGACGCGACGGGATCACTCAGCGTTCAAAAATCTTACTGCATCCGCGAAATCGGCCGGGCGCGGGGAGTCGAAGGACAGCCGCTTGCCGCTGCGTGGATGAATGAACGCCAGCTTATGCGCGTGAAGCATCACGCGCGGCGCATCGTAGCCCGTCAGTTCGGTGAAACGCCGGTTCTGCCGCTGGCCGTAGGTATCGTCGCCGACGAGCGGGTGGCTGATGAACTGGAAGTGGACGCGAATCTGGTGCGTGCGGCCCGTGTGGAGCAGCGCCTCGACCAATGTCGCTTCGCGCAGCCGTTCGAGCACGCGGTAGCTCGTGTGCGCCGCGCGGCCGGAATCGTCGTCGCGCACGCCCATGCGTTTGCGATGCGACGGATGGCGTGCGATGGCGGCGCGGATGTTCCCTTCATCGCGCTGCATGACGCCGCAGACGATCGCGTGATAAATCTTCTCGACTTGCCGGCCGGCGAACTGGGCGGAGAGCGCGAGGTGCGTGTCGTCATTTTTGGCCACGACCATGCAACCGCTGGTTTCCTTGTCGAGGCGATGCACGATGCCGGGCCGTGCCACGCCGCCGATACCGCTCAGCCCGCCCGCGCAGTGATGGAGCAGCGCATTGACGAGCGTGTGTTCCTCGTGCCCGGCGGCGGGATGCACCACCAGGCCGGCGGATTTGTTCAAGACCAGTAACGCCTCATCCTCGAAAAGAATATCGAGCGGGATTTCCTCGGGCTGCGCCTCGGCGGGCCGTGCTTCGGGCCACTCGACCTCGACCATTTCGCCCGCGCGCGGGCGGTGCGTGGGTTTGACGGGGTGACCGTTCACGCGAATGCAGCCCTGTTCGATGAGCCGCTGGATCGCACCGCGCGAGACTCCCGGGAATTGCCGTCGCAGAAAAGTATCGAAGCGCTCGGACGGGAGCGATTTCTGGATGGTGAGGGTTTCTTTACGCGCAGACATCGTTAAGACGTTGATGCGTTAAATCGTTAAAACGTGGGAGACGAGTGCGGGACGTTTCAACGCTTCAACGTTTTAACTTTTTAACGATTCAAGGGGTTTCGATTGGCCATGTTCGCTTTTCCACGTCAGCAAAAACACCAACCCCACGCCCGTGCAGATGGCGCTGTCGGCCACGTTGAAGGCCGGGAAACCAATCTCGTCGCCACCGCGTTGCCGCAGGTAAAAGCGGATGAAATCAATGACTCCGTTGCGCGTGGGCAACAGGCGGTCAATGAGGTTGCCGGCGATGCCACCGAAAATCAGGCCGAAGGCGATCTGGCCGAGCAGCGAGCGGGTGTCGAAATGATGCCGGCTCAGAAACAGCACGAGCAGCGCGATCAGCGCGACGATGGCGAGCAGTTCATTGTTGCCACGGAACAGGCTCCAGGCCGCGCCGGTGTTGCCCCAATGCACGAATTTGAAAAATCCATCAACAACCACGCGCTCCTGTCCGCTGCCGAGCAACCGGAGCACGAGAAATTTGGTGAACTGATCAAGGGCAAGGACCGCCAGCGCGATGCCCGCGATGCGGCGATTGGGCGTGCCGAATAACGTATTGGTCAAAGCCATATCGTCGCCGGAGCGCGTTCAAATCCGACAAGTGACAAATGGTTCATCAGTGGATGGATTTTGACGGATTCCCCAGCCAAATCCAGCGGAAAAGCCTGTTGACTTCGCGGCGTCGTTTGGTAGCTTCTGCGCTCCTTTGAATCGGGATTGAGATGAAAACGCATTTACCCAAAGTGAATTTGGACCAGCGCAAGTGGCACGTCATTGATGCTGACG
>CAZNOE010000675.1:0-3861 GCA_964574525.1 uncultured Bifidobacteriaceae bacterium | reverse complement strand
GATCGCGCGCTCCAGATAATTCTCCAGCACTTCACGGGAAATCGTCCGGTCGAAGTGATATTTGTTAGGCTGCGATGGCAGAATGGAAGCCGCAGCAGAAGCCAGTTGCGGGTTGAACAACGTGCTTGCCGCAAAACAAAAGGCCGCGAGCCGCGCAAGTGTGTGTTTCATGGGCTCTAATTGTGCCGGATCGCCCGCTCCTCATCAAAAGCAAACTTTCCTGGCTTCCGCCAATTAGCAATTTAGCGGTCGGCCAAAGGAGCGATGTAGCCAGCATTTAGCGTGTTGGGTGGAAAACAACGACGAGCAAGACTATGTGAAACCTGGCCTCACGCCTCGTCACTCCTGACCTTTGGGGAGCATCGCGCAGAATTCTCCGTCTAATAGGGCATGTTTGCAAAAGCGATTATGGACACCGCGAGGCATCCATTTACAGTCTTGGTCCCATGAGAAAACGAAACACCTTAAAAATAATCATCTGGATTTTCTGCACAGTCACAGCATTGCCATTAACATCATTCCACTGCCTCGGCCAGCAGCGAGCCTCCCGAATCCAGCCAGGCCTGTGGCGAGCTGTGGTGAGGATTGTCGCGGAAGGTTCAACGAACAACCCTGCTCGTGTCGGAACTGGGTTCGTGGTTTCAAAAGACATAATTCGACCGGGAGGCACCAATTCAGTGAGGTTCCTGATCACCAACAAGCATATGATCAGTGACTGGAAGGCTGTGGACGGGAATATTTCCGAGTACGATCCAAGCATCCTTGTGTTTTTCTATTCCGAAGATGGAAAACCTCTGCGGCTGAACGTTGGCAATGCGTCGGAAAGGCAGAAACGATACATTTTGCCACATCCGAATCCCAACGTCGACGTAGCCGCCTTGGTATTGCTGGACGAGTGGAGCGGAGTAAAGGCAGACTCCTTCGATGTTAGCATGCTTCCTTCGTTTTCAGAAACGAACTCCTTTTATTCCCTCGGAATGGGTGATCAAGTTTACGCACTGGGATATCCTCATGGGATTGTCGCACAGCGAAATAATTACCCTGTCGCGAAGACTGGCTGGCTCTCCTCCGTGCCAGGTGAGGAACTGAATCTTCGTGTTCCCGCAACGAATCGTTTCGGCGTTTTGACAAATGTAACGATCGCTGGGAAGATCTTTGTGGTTGATGGGCTCTTAGTGCCAGGTAACAGCGGTGGGCCAGTAATCATGCCGTCTACCCTTGACTTTGCTACTGACGAGAAGGGTAAGTTTTTTTACTCAGCGCGGCCAAAATCGAATCGCGTGATTGGAGTCATGTCGATGTCCAGTCTGCAGGCTGGATTGAGCTTTGTCTTCAGTTCGGATTACGTCCTCGATCTGATAACCAAATTCGACGATTGGATTTCAGACATTAACGGCGACAGACTTATCACGAAATGACTCGGTCGGAAGGCATCTGCAACCACCCCTGTTCGGTGCCGACTTTCATCGTTCTCCACGTGACTGACCGACATTCCACTACCGCTCAATGACGTAATAAGTCGTCGAGGGCTGGCTACACTCTCCCGCAGATTTTATAGCTGCAAGCGGCCTGGCGGCGCGGCATGATTTGGCCCGTAACAAAACCCAATTTGAAAGGCCAGCTATGAATGCAATGCACGAAATTGACTACCAGATTCACGGCGATGCGATGCAGTTCGTCGAGATCGAACTTGACCCCATGGAAGCCGCGGTCGCCGAAGCCGGCGGGATGATGTACATGGACGACGGCATCGAGATGGAAACCATCTTCGGCGACGGCTCGCAACAGAACAGCGGCTTTCTGGGCGCACTCATGGGCGCGGGCAAGCGGTTGCTCACCGGTGAGTCGCTCTTCATGACGGTCTTCCAGAATCGCGGCCAGGGGAAAAAACGGGTGGCGTTCGGCGCGCCGTATCCGGGCAAGATCATTCCGGTAAAACTTTCCGAAATCGGCGGCGAACTCATCGCGCAAAAAGATTCCTTCCTCTGCGCCGCCAAGGGCGTGAGCGTGGGCATCGCGTTCACCAAGAAAATCGGCGCGGGCCTCTTCGGCGGCGAAGGTTTCATCATGCAACGCCTGCAAGGCGACGGCTGGGCGTTCCTCAACGCGGGTGGCAATATTTACGAGCGGGTGCTGGCGCCCGGAGAAGTCCTGCGCGTGGACACCGGTTGCATTGTCGGCTTCCAGCCGACCGTTGCCTACGACATTCAATTCGTGGGCAAGATCAAGTCTGCGTTGTTTGGCGGCGAAGGGTTATTTTTTGCCACGCTGCGCGGCCCGGGAAAAATCTGGCTGCAATCACTGCCCCTGAGCCGCATGGCCAATCGCATCATCTCCGCCGTGCCAGGCGCTCTCCGCGGCGGACGCGAGGAAGGCTCCGTGCTTGGCGGCATCGGACGATTGTTTGATGGGGACAACTCGTGAGCCAGTGCCGGGTAGTGGTACACTTTGCCATTTTCGGTGGGGCGAGTGTCCTCGCGAGCCGGCTTGTCAGTAGCCTCGCCCCACCAAACTGTACCATTACCCAGTGCCGACTCAGATTGAACCGGGCGCGGCATAATGGTAATCTCCCGGCGCTTGAGAACCAAACTCTCTCTTTGTTTCATCGTCGCCCTGACGCTCACGATCGCCGGCTGCAAGCCCAGACAGGAATCCAACACCGTCTCCGGCACTATTGAGACCGATGAGGCGCGCGTCGCTTCCCGCTATGGCGGGCGCGTGGAGAGAATTTTTGCGCAGGAAGGCGAGACGCTCACCAACGGACAGGTCATTGTCGAACTGGACGCGGCTGAATTGCGGGCGCGCCACGATTTGTTCGCCGCGCAATTGGCTGAAGCCGAAGCCGGCCCGCGCAAGGAGGAAATCGCCGCGGCGAAAGCGGAATGGGAGGCGCAGTCCACGCAACTGGAACTGGCGCGCGCCGATTGGAAGCGCACCGAAGATCTCTTCGCGAAAAAAGTCATCTCCGAAACCGAGCGCGACCGGATGCTCGCCAGCGCACAGAGCCTGGAAAAAACAGTCGCTGCCGCCAAGGCTCGCCATGACCTGTTGCTGGCCGGCACGCGGCCCGAACGCCTCGCCCAAATCCGCGCCCAGCTCGCCGAACTGGACACACAGCTCCGCGAAATGAAAATCACCGCGCCGACGAATTGCGTAATGGAAGTGCTAAACGTGAAGATCGGCGACGTGCTCGCCCCCAATCGCGACGTGGCCACCCTATTGTTCACAAATCACATCTGGGTTCGTGTGTTCGTGCCCGAGCCCTGGCTGGGCCACATCAAGCTCGGCGACGCGGTGAAGGTCCGCGTGGATGCGTTTCCCGAAAAGGATTTTGCGGGTGCGGTCGAGCAAATCCAGCGGAGTGCCGAGTTCACGCCGCGCAATGTGCAGACGGCAGGGGAGCGCGTGAAGCAGGTCTTCGGCGTAAAGGTGCGGCTGGACAATTCCGAAAGCCAGCTCCGCGCCGGCATGGCGGCGGATGTGTTTTTTCCGAACGTGCCGAAGTAAATCGTAATCATGGATGAATCAGGATGGAGGCAAATGGTCCTTCGGCTCGCATTCAACCACCGATCTGCTCAAACCGGAAAGTTCGCGGCATGAGTGAATCGAACTACCGACAGGTCATCGCCGATTACATCCGCGCGAATGCGAAACCGACGGACAAATTCAGTCATCAGCCCCGGCTATATCAGCTCGCGACGCAGCTCGCGGAAAATCAGCCATTCGATGATGACGTGCTCCACGCGGCGGCTTGGATGCACGATATTGGCGTCTTCATCGGCCATCGGCCGGAAGATGACGCGGCGTTGGCCGCGTGGGATCACATCGCGTATGCTGTGAAGGAAGTGCCGAAGCTGTTGC
>CAZNOE010000674.1:1288-3862 GCA_964574525.1 uncultured Bifidobacteriaceae bacterium | reverse complement strand
GCGTAGAAGCCGTCGCCACCGTCGAGGCCCTGCTTGCTTGAGGAGACATAAACCAGGTCCGCCTCGACGGTGCTCACGGGAAAATCCGCCGACGCGTTTATCCCAAACAGGCTGGAGCCCTTATCCCGAACGTTGTCCCCACGTTCAATCTGGTCCCACGCGTAATACCCCGAAACCCGGAGAGTCGAGCCGCCGGGAATGTTCAAGGAATTGCGGGTGATGCTGACCATGTCAATGCTGTCGTCGTTGACCAGGATGCCGTCTTGGATCGTCAGCGGCTGACGCCCGACGGCGAAGCCGTAATCCAGGCTCAACTTGTCCGCTTTGTCCAATCGCGGAAAGATTTCGCCGAATTCGCCTTCGAAGAAAAGGGTGCGGGGCGTCGCGCTGAAGGCTTCGATAAAACCCCGGCCTCGGGTTGTTGAGTTTCCCCGTGTGTTAGGACCGACCGGTTCAAATTGGTAACCGCTGAACCGGGCTGGCGTCGTGCTCTGGTCCACTGGACGAAACCCAACCAAAATACGTTCCGTCGCCGCCAGTTGCAGGTTGCCGAAGATGTCGAGCCGGTTCGCCCATTCGGTGATGCGGGTGCTGGCGGGCTTGGCGCTCCCGGGGTCGAAGGTTTGCACGGCGCTGCGCAGGTTGCCGAAAACCCAGAAATTCGGAGACCAAACCGCGCCGCCGGGCAGGGTAAATCCGCGCTGGATATTGCCCGGACCCAGGAACTTGTCGCCCAGTTCCAGCAGAGGTGGCGGGCGTTCCGGGAAACCCTCCAGTTGCAAGGGCGCCGGCTGGTCGGAGAAGCGGACCTTGTCCTCGCCCTCGGCGGCAAACCCTTTCGCCAGCCCGAAGGCCACCAGGAGCGAAAGAAACACCTTCCCAAAACGCGGGAACCGTCCCTTAGTATTTTCCATGTTCTTGGGTTACATCCGGCAACTCCGCCAGGTTGAGTTTGGTTTTTTGGCCGTCCAAATTCACCGTGACCTCCTTGTCGTAGAGCAGGATGTGCCCATCGCGGATGGCATCCGCCACATCGCGCGGCGACATGTCGTAGTCGAAACCCACGACTTTGATCTCCGTGATAAGGTTCACCGGCACCATCGCCGCCAGGAACTTGATCCGAATCTTGTACGGACCGTAACCGGTCAGTTCGGAAGCCTTGACTTTGTAGTTCGGCCAGCGCTGGCCGTTCGGCTCGATGCCCTCGCGCTGCACGCGCGCGCCGCCGGGCCGGCCCGTGAAGCTCACCGCAAACGGCTCTGGCCGGATGAACGGCAACGGGTCCACCGAGTAGTTGACCGCGAGCACCTGCTGGCGGTCGCCGCCGCGGACGTTGCGGGTGATGAAATGCGATTGCAGTGTGAACAGATATTTGTCCAGCGGCAGATCACCGTGATGCACGTACGAGGAGTGGAGGTCGCGCACGTCGCCGTTGGGATCCAGATCGCCGGACTTGAAAACCACCTTGCCCTGGGGATCGGTCACGGAGACTTGCAAATAAACCAGCCGCTCGGCGTCAAAGCCAGTGGGCACATCGTGGCCGTCGGCACCGCTCTTGACCTGGACGGCGAATTTCAGGCCGTTTTTGTCCGCCTGCTTGACGACGAAGTCACCCACCCGGTAGCCCTCGCGCAGGATGGCGACGCGTTGCTGATGGATTTCACCCAGCAGCTTGAACTGTTCGTTGAGAATAGTCCGCGCGTCATAGCGATCATCAATGGCAGTCCAGCGCGGCGGGAACTTAAAGTCCTTGGGCGCCTTCTTCTCGAATTCATCCGTGCCCCAGCCCGCCTTGTAATCGAAGGTCAACCACTCGCGCATGGTGGCCAGCGCGGCGGCTTTGTCGTTGTGCGGGAAAAATCCGGGATGAACGATCGAGTAATCCGGTCCGGCGAACATGTGGTTGGTCCGCTTGCGCGGCTTGGTCGGCACTCCACCCACGTTCGCCGCGGGTGCTGTCGCGTAGCCCGACTTCTTGCCGGGAATCAGGCCCATGTGGCAGTCGTGGCAGCTTTCGCCGCGGTGGGCGGCCGGCGAGTTTTTGAACGAACTGAATGCCTCCTCCAGCCGGAACCCGTTGCCCAGAGTCACGTCGTGGCACGCACCGCAGAAGCCCGATTCCGTGATCTGGTTAAACTTCTTCGCATCGGTGTGAATCTTCCGGCCGGAATCGGTGCGATTGGTCACCACCTTGTATTGGTCCGGCAGGGAGAGCACGCGCTTGAGTTCCTTGTTCCCGGTGGGCCCGTAAACCGGCTCGATAATGTCGCCCTCGACGAGGGCAAAGCGCCCGCTGATCTTCCCGTAAGCATTCTCGAGGCGGTGACAGATGACGCACGTGATACCCTCTCGTGAGGTCGGGTGTCGGTCCATGTTGTTCATGAAGATTGGTTCGTTCAGGTTCATGCCCACCTGCGTGTGGCAGCGGATGCAGAAATCGCCGTTGGACCCGCTGGTCAGCTTGGTGATGGTGGCGTGCATCGCGTTGAAGACCGGACTCAATTGAGCGTAGGCGTGGGCGGAGACGGACCACTCGCGATAATGGTCCGGATGGCACGTGCGGCACGTCGCCGC
>CAZNOE010000674.1:0-1188 GCA_964574525.1 uncultured Bifidobacteriaceae bacterium | reverse complement strand
GTCTGGCAGAAGTTTCATATAACGTCTTTCCGCATGACGGTAATGGTTTTGAAAGTACGACTCTAAGGGCCGGCAGGGTGCTGTCAAGAAATCTTCTGTATCGAAATGCCTGGCAATGCTGCCGACCGTTTTGGACAACGGATACGGTGGTTCTTTAGAATTTTGTCAGGAATTCCACGCGCCCGCCATAGGACCTTGTTTGGTTTTCCCGCAAGACACCGAAGGCGTCCACGATGAGCACGTAACGGCGGCCAAAGGCCTTTTGATAGCGGGCGGCCACTCCCGCGGACGGCTCCTGCCGGACGAGGGTCGGACTTTTGGTTGGGTGCCGGCCGCCGATTTCCAGGATAAGTTGCGTGCGGCGGAGCGGGCCGTAGTAAATCTGATAACCCAGATTGACCCCAACCGAGTGGTCGGCAAAATTGCTCAGCGGCGCTCCATAACGTCCCAGTTCAACATCCGCGTTCAGGATGCCGGCGCGTCCCAAAGGCCCGCCCGCCATCGGCCCGCGATCCGCCGAGGAGAATTCATCAATGCCCCAGTAGGCATTCAGATAAACCAGATTGTGCGTGCCGCGGGGATCGAAGGAGATTTCGGAAAACAGAATCGTCCCATTGCGCACCCGGTCACTCTCCCTCTCGATGGCTATGGAGTTCGCGATGCGAAAGACGGTATTGAATTTTCCAAAGCGTTGCAGCGCACCAATCCCAGTATAGAACCCATCGCCCCCATTATCCGACATAACATAAAGCGCCGTGGCCTCGACAGTACTCCGGACCAGGTCCATCGCCGTGTCCAATCCGAACAGGTAGGCTTTTTTATCCGGTTGGTTGTTTGCCCGATCGACGCCATGCCAGCCGAACAGACCTGTCAGCCTCAGCGTTGAGACACCAGGGAATTGCAACGCATTCCGGGTGACGCCAAACAGATCAATGCTGTCATCGTTCACCAGCAGGCCATCCTGCAACAACAGAGGCTGGCGTCCCACGGAAAAGCCGTAGTCCAGATAGCGTTTGTCTCCCTTGTCCAGTTTGGGAAAGACTTCTCCGAACTCGCCTTCGAAGAAAAACGTGTTGGGCGTGGCCCGCCATTCATCCTGCCAGCCGTGATATTTCTTAGGACTGGCCGGTTCAAAGTTGTACCCGCTGTACCGTTGCGCGCCGTTTTCGAACCGATCAATGGGACGAA
>CAZNOE010000673.1:0-3864 GCA_964574525.1 uncultured Bifidobacteriaceae bacterium | reverse complement strand
GCCCGTTGCCAACCAACGGCCATCAGGGGAACAGGCGGCTCCGCTCACGCCATACTCGTGCGCCAGCAGACCGATCTGTTGTCTGGATTCCAGGTCCCAAAGTCGCACGACCTTGTCGTTTCCAGCCGAGAACGCGACCTTGCCATCCGGCAAGAAACCAACCGCCGTTACGCCGTTTGAATGGTAGCCGAGAATGAAGCGTTGGTCGCCTTGGCATTGCTTCCAGAGATAGCGCCATTCCCAACCGCGTAAATCCGTTTGGAGTCCCGCCTTCAGGCGGTCCGTCTCCCCGTCAGCACGCTTTGGCGGGGAACCGGCTAAAGCCGGGACTCCGAACCTGGGCCGATGGCGATCGAGCAGTTGGAAAGCCCTGAATAAATCACCGTCGTCCACGGCTTGCTGCGCAAGGTTCATGTCGGAGGCGTAGGCGAATTGGCGGGCTTTGAGAGATTCCTGTTCGGCACGCTCGCGCTCGCTTGCTTCGTGGGTTGCATTTAGTTCGGCTCGCCGCCATTGCCAGAGCACGCCGGCCAGACCAAGCGCAAATACCAGATGCAACGCCACAATGAGGCCGGCCAGCGCCGGCTTGCGTCGGCACCAGCGCCAAACGCGTTCCGCGCGCGTGACCGGACGGGCGTGGACTGGTTCGTGGTTGAGAAAGCGACCGAGTTCTTCGGCCAGCGCCTGCGCGGTCGCATAACGTTTGTCTGGTTCCTTCTCGAGACACTTGAGGCAGATCGTTTC
Source organism: uncultured Bifidobacteriaceae bacterium (assembly GCA_964574525.1). Classification (GTDB taxonomy): domain Bacteria; phylum Verrucomicrobiota; class Verrucomicrobiia; order Limisphaerales; family JADLHS01; genus WYBW01. The sequence goes on along the minus strand of CAZNOE010000673.1, from coordinate 3,120 downwards.
CAGGTCGCGCGGCAGGCTGGGATTCAGCAGGCGCGGCGAAACCGGGTCCGCGTTGAGCACTTGCTCCAGCGTGTCCGTCAACGCTTCGCCCACAAAGGGTGGGCGGCCCGTCAGCAGGTGATACAACATCGCGCCGAGTGAATAGACATCACTGCGCCGGCTGACCTTTCCGCGTTTGGCCGTGGCTTGTTCCGGCGGCATGTAATTGGGCGAGCCAAGCACCTGGCCGGTCACCGTCAGTTCCGAATCGCCTGCCAAACGCCTGGCCAATCCAAAGTCCGTCACGCGCGGCTGGTCGCTGGCGTCAATGAGCACGTTGGACGGTTTCAGGTCGCGATGCAGGATGCCGCGCTCGTGCGCGTAGTGGATGGCTTCGGCAATGGTCTTGAGGTAGCGCGCCGCTCTTTTGAAATCTGAAATCCGAAATCCGAAACCCGAAATAAGTCTGGCCAGGCTTTGCCCTTCCACGTAATCCATCGCGAAATATTGCTGGCCCTGATGGACGCCGACCTCGTGAATGGCCACGATGTTCGGATGCTGCAGGCTGGCCGCCGCCGAAGCTTCCGCGCGAAACCGTTTCACAAACTCCGGACTGGAGAGCGGACCGAACAGCAACATCTTCACCGCGACGATGCGGTCCAGGCTCGCCTGCCGCGCCCGATAGACAATGCCCATCCCACCCCGCGCGACTTCTTCGAGTAGTTCGTAATCGCCGAACGTACGTGGAAGCTCGTGACCCATCGTGGTGGAAGCGGATGCGTGATCGGTCGGATGGGATTCCCCGTCCGCCAGCGCGTTCAACGAACCAGGCTGGCTGGCGACGAAAGCGTTGTCGAAGTTACCCGCGCTGGCCTGGGCGAAGAGGCATTTGGGACAGAACCCTTGCCGCGCGTCAGCGGCCAGTGGCGCGCCGCATTTGAGGCAGGTGGTTTCGTTGGCCATAGTTGCTGTGCCCTCTCGTCCCATCAATCATTACACAGGAAAACTTCGCGGAAAGGGACAAATAATTTTTTACTTTCGGTCGTAGCAGCTGACGTGAGGAGGCTCCAGAGTGATGGCTCCAAGCCGACCCACCCCCAACCCCTCCAAGGAGGGGGCGGACCGGTGCGCGTCCGAGAACAGTTCCCCTCCTGGGGGTCAGGGGTCGGGTCAGGGGTGGGTTCGTTCCGGAAATTCATTCTGGCGACCGTTCCAACTTCAAATCCGAAATCCGAAATCTGAAATCTGAAATTGAACAAAGCCTCCTCACGTCGGCTAGAGTGATCGCTCAGATTTATTTCCGGAAGGGGGAAACCCACCCCTGACCCCTCCCAGGAGGGGAACTGTTGTTGCGCCTCCGCCCGTTTCTGTTCCCCTCCTCGGAGGGGTCAGGGGTGGGTCGGTTCATCGGGAGGACTTCTGCCAACCGTTTCACGAACCAAGCACGGCGCACAGATGCCGCAGTTCTTCTTCTACCTCGTCGGGACCGGCGACGGTTTGCGCGATCTCCTCACGGAAAAGTTGATGGTAGCGCCGGCGCATCCGCTGCACGGCTTTCTTCAACGCTTCCTCCGTCATGCCGCTTGCGTGCGCGATTTCGGCGTAGGTCTTTTCTCCGGTGCCTTCGACGAGGAATGGTTGCAAGCGATTGAAAAGGTCGCGCTTGCCCGCGGCGGAGAACTCCTGTGCGAGCCGGGCCAGGACCTGATCGAGCAAGGTCATGGCCCAGCGACGTTCAAAGAGTTTATCCGGACTGCGTTCGTCCACGGGTTCCAACCGGTAACGTTCCTCCGCTTCGTGGGCGTCGAAGGAAATGATCGGCCGACCGCCGCCGCGTTTCTGAGCACTGGCGCGGTCCCGCTGGTCCGCCAGAAAATAATTGAGCGACGCGAGCAAGAAGGAGCGAAACCGGCCTTTCTCCCGAGCCACACGTTGCAGCCAGTCGCGCTCGAAGAGGTGCGCAAAGAATCCCTGGGTCAAATCCTGCGCGTCGTGCTCGCCATAACCTCGGCGACGAAGATAGGCATAAAGTGGATACCAATAAGTGCGGCAAAGCTTCTCCAACGCGGCAGCGGCCTGTGGCGCGTCAGTCTCGCGCGCCGCGAGCACCACACTCCAGTGGGTGGTGGCAAAGATGCCCAGTTTGCCGCCGGACGTTGGTTGAGGGTTCATGGCTCGGGGTTGAGAGTCATTTTGCCGAATTCTTCCGAACAACGCGCCATTCTCTTTTGCACGGTTTGATCCATTTCGAGCAGAAGCGGCCATTGTTTCTTGAATCCTCACTCGTCAGCTTGCGCGTTGCATCAATTCCCAACTTCGTTCCAACTGCCAGTCGGGAGTTAGACTGTTTGCCAAAATAAAATTTCCGGATAAGTCTTTGTCGGGCAGACCCACCCCCAGCCCCTCCGAGGAGGGGAGCAAATCAGCGCGCGCCGAAGGGCAGTTCCCCTCCTGGGAGGGGTCAGGGGTGGGTTCTTTCCGGAAATTCATTTCGGCAACTGTTTTAGAAACCTCAGTCAATCAAGCCATGATAGCGGCCCATCCAGTAGGGGAACAACCAGACGGTTTGATCGGCTTCACCCAGGTCGCTGCCGCCGTCGAGTTCGTAAGGATCATGGTCCCAGTGATAGATAAGTCGCTCGGACCACGGCAAGGGTTTGATCGCACGCCCGCGTCCCCGGCGATCCGGAGTGTCCGCTAGATTGAGGTCCGCACGGTGGGAGTTCTGCATTCGCCACGAAATGAAATCGAGGGGCATTTCGCGCAACGCTTCCACTGCTTTTTCCACGTCGCACGGCTCGCGGGTGGATGCGCCGAAAATAAAATTCCACAACGGGTTTTCCTCGATGCGTTCCATGTTCCATGTGCGCCGCAGACTCGCGAGATAAAGCCCGCGCAATGCGGGGTCGCGCTCCAGTTGCAAGAGTGGGTAATACGAGAGAAAGAGCAACTGGTCATCATGACTCACTCCACCGGGCAGCTTGGCGTTTAGAGTGTTGAGGGCGTAGTGATGCTTTTGAATCAGTTCCTGGTACGCCTGGTCGTAGCGCGGTTCGCCCACGAGGTGCGCAGCCACTTTCAAGTGGGAGAGCATTTCCAGCGAACCCAGGCCGCGTTCCGCCCACCACTTTGGGTCGGCGT
>CAZNOE010000672.1:0-3870 GCA_964574525.1 uncultured Bifidobacteriaceae bacterium | reverse complement strand
CTGACTCGCTCGCCGCTTCTTTGTTCAACCCGCCTATGAAATTTGCGGGCTAAGGGTGAGGGCGAGCGTCAGACAAACTCTATTCAAACCGTGCTTTCCCCGCGCGCAAACCCTCACTCGTCCCTTTTCAGCAGCTTCCGCACGTCAGCGATGGTCTTGCGTAGGCCCAACTCGACATCGTGAAACGCTTGGTCTTTGTCCGTCCATTCCTTCACCGGTTTTCCCGCTTTCGGTAATCCTTGGATATCGCCGAGATACTTTGTCCAGCTACACGCGCGCACCACGACCGGCACAATTCGAGCGGTGTTCCCTTCGTGCCGCATCCGCGCAATGGGGAGTTCAACGTCTTGCACGTAATTCGAAGCCAGCAGGTCGGTGCTCATCAAGAACAGGAAGATGTCCGCTTCGTTGAGCTTCTGCTTGATTTCGTCGTCCCATTTTTCGCCGGGCTTGATCTGCAAATCGCACCACACTTCCACCAGTGATTCCCGTTCCAGCAACGCAAGATTGGGCGCGAGCTTCGCCCGCCACTTTTCGTCTTCGTGCGCGTAGCTGATGAAGAGCTTCAACGGACGCTTCTCGCCACGCAGCAAATTGTCGCGGCGATGTGTCCTCGGCACATCTGAGTCGTCCAGCACCTTCGTCACGTTGACCGAAACCACACCGTCGCCGACGGACTTGGGCAATTCCTTCACCTGCTTCTGTTCCAATGACTCCAGTTCGCGATAGCTCACCCACTCCTCGGGATGCCCTTCCAGCGCCACCCATTCCGTGGGCTTGAACTCCTTCATCTCCGCGTGAATCTGGTCGAAGTTCTCGCGGATCACCGCCAGCAAACGCCGCCGCTTCTCCGGCTCGCCCAGCACGCGGACGAGTACCTGCCGCTCCTGCTTGTCCGCCTTCACCAGTGCGCGACAGCCCTCCCAGCGCAGCACCACGCCCGTGCGCCAGCGTTCGGCTGGCTCGCTCATCGTGTGCGTGCGCGTGATGAAACGCGGCAGCAATCCCTCCGGCATCAACCGGTAATCGTAGCGGAAATTCAGGCACTCGCCCGGCGGGAACGGCTCCTTCAACGCCGGCTCCTCCTTCCCCAACAACTCCGGCACCAGATAGCGATGCTCCGCCGGATCGTCGTGAAACGGAAAGCACAACTCGAACTTCCGCATCAACTCGATGAGGAATCCGTGCATCCGCAGCGGATACGCCTTCTTCGGCAGGATGCGGCCCAAGTCCGCCAGCCGCAGTTCGCCCTGCCGCTTCGCCAGCGCCTTGCTGGTGATGATCTGATAAACCCCTTTCGTGATCCAATGCGGGTTCAGCACCGTCTCCTCGCGCAATTGCGGGTCCTCGCGAAAATTCAGCGCGATGCCGAGCGAGTTCAGGAATCCCGCCAGCCGTTCCTGCGCCTGCGCGTTCTTCTCGCCCAGCCCCGCGCATATCATCCGATATTCCGCGAACGAGATGAATGGCTGCTTCATCTCCGCCAGCCGTTCCTTGATTTGGAACCAACCCGCCGGGAAAGCTGCCCGCGCGTGGTCCATGGCCGCCAGCGCTGCCTCAATCTCCCTTTTCAACTCCGGGATGCCGTTTTTCGTCTTCGGCTTACAGTCTGTCTCCACAAATGCGCGGATGAAAGGATACTTCTCCTGCAATCCCCGACGATTCACTTGAAAAGACTGCAGCTTGAATTTGTTCAGAACCACGATGGTGGGCGAACTGGCGCCAAACGTCTTCACGAATTTGAGCCAATACTCCGTGTCCTCGTCTTCCGCACCCGCGCGACCATTCACCACCACCAGGTAAAGGCTGCGCTCCGTGAGGAAGAACTGATGCGTAGCGTGCTGAATTTCCTGCCCTCCGAAATCCCAAACGTGCAGCCGCACCATGCTCTGGCCGTTCGTTACTGGCCACTGAGTGATAGCAATCCCGCGTGTCATTCTGGTGGACTTGAACTTGTCATGCACCAAGCGGTTAACCACACAGGTCTTGCCAACTTCGCCGCGCCCCAAAAGGATCAGTTTGGCTTCGTTAAGCGGGCGTTTAGCTGCGCAAACGCGGAAGTAGTAGTCTAGGATGGCGGAAGGGGAGGCATGTATGTCCTTCCCGAACTGCGGTCCCAACACTTCTGGCGGCAAACCGAGGGCATCGTTGTAGTGCAGCCCGAGATGTTCCAGCCTCCGTAGGTTGCGGAGCGATTTTGGTAATGCTGTCAGTCGGTTGTTCTGAATCCAAAGGTCGTTGAGATTGCTCAGGTTGCCAATGGATCCCGGCAACGCCGTTAGTTGGTTGTGTGTTAGAGCAAGTCGTCGCAGTCGAATGAGATTACCAATCGTGTGCGGCAGCTCGTTTAATTGATTGTTTTGAAGATATAACGAACGAAGATTAGTCAACTCGCCAAGTGAAATCGGCACTGTCGTCAGAATGTTGCCGCCAAGATACAGCCGCGCGATCTGGCTCAGTTGGCCTAGCGACTCCGGTAAGGCCGACAGGGTGTTGTCGGCTACGGACAGCATGTCAAGTTGGGTCAACTGGCACAAGTACTCGGGAACCGTCGTCAGGCGGTTGTATTGGAGGTTTAGCTCTAAAAGCTGAGTCAATTGGTGAAGTGACGATGGCAGTTCGGTCAGACCCAGTGCGCTCAAATCTAATTCCCGCGCTCTGATGTCGAGTGCTCGCTGAATGCGCTCTTCCGCGACGGCGAACGCCGCCTTGGGGTCATCAAACTCGTATTTGTATTCCGCCATACCCAGTTGTGCTGAACGCTGCCGAGCCTGCCCTTTTCGGCTCAAAACTTGTTCTTCTTATACGCCCCCATCTGCGGCGCTTCTGGATTCACATCCGGCCCGAAGTAGCGTAACACCACGAGCGGTTCGGTTTCGCTGGTGTTCTCGTAAGTCACGCCCGCCTTCGCGCCGTCTTCGGTGCAGAAGTATTCGTCCTCGGTCAGTTCGGTGAAGCGGATGAGCTTGGGCGAGTTCAATGCTTGTCCGTTGATCCTGCCGCTGCCTTGCACGCAGATGAGTCCGTAAGCGCCGTTGTCTTTCACCGCGCATTTCACGCCCGGCTCGACGGTGAGTTCCTTGGCCGTGAAGTATTGTTTGCCCTTGATGTCGCCATAGACAATCCAGCGGTCCATGAAGCCGGCCTTGCGTCCCGCCTCGGCGGGAGCCACGGGCACGGGTTCGAGATAATGATTGTCCTTGAAGTTCGGATCCACGTTCGCCTCCCAATCGAGCTGGTCCACGATGAAGTCGAGGTCGCGGTGTTTGTCCTTGGGCATGTCTTTGACGAGCAAATCCCACGGCACGTAGCGGCCTTCGACCATGCTTTGATACATGCCAAAGACGTCGCTGCCCCATTGCGGCTCGTAGGTGCAGAGCGAACCGGGCGCGTGGAGCAGGCACGGCCCAATGAGCCAGCCCGTGCCCGGCTTCAAGCGATACGCCTTGGAGAGATCGAGGATGCCGTTGTCGCCCTTGTTCCAATCCTCAAGGCATTTCCGCACCTGCGCCTTGGTCGTGCCGGGTTCAAGGCCCATGAACGTGAAGGGAAAATTGTTGCCGACGTTGTTATGTTGCGGCGGGAAATAATAACTCTCCGGTTTGCCTTCCTGCCCGACGAGTTTCGCCTGCGCGTCGCTCTGGTGCATGTGATGCGGAATCGGCCCCATGTTGTCGAAGAACTTCGAATAGACCGGCCACTTGCCGTATTTTTTCCAAAGGGCCTTGCCCACAAGCGTCGCGCCGCAATCGGCCACGGCCTGTTGCAACGTGAACCGTTCCTTGCCGACGACACAATAGCTCAAGCCCTCGTCCGCGGCGCGGCCTTCGTTGGCGGTCACGGTGGTGGAAGCGAACCAGCGCTCGTCAA
>CAZNOE010000671.1:0-3870 GCA_964574525.1 uncultured Bifidobacteriaceae bacterium | reverse complement strand
TTGTACCCGCCGATGAGTGAATAGACTTTCCGGTAACCCATTTTCTGCGCCACGTCCGCAGTGAGGGCAGAGCGAAAGCCGCCCCCGCAATACATGATGATCTCCGTGTTCGGATCGGGATACAGTTGTTCCAGGTCGCGTTCGAGGATGCCTTTGCCGACGTGGACCGCTTCTGCGGCATGGTTCTGCTGCCATTCGCGGTCCTCACGCACGTCCACGAGCACGGCCTTCGGATTGCTGGTCAACCGCGCGTGCGCCTCGGCGACGCTGACTTCTTCAATGCGAATTTTCGCTTCACTAACCAATTTGAGGAATCCAGGTGAATGATCCATGCGGGCAACGTAAGTCGGGCGCGGGTGCCGTCAAACAAATTTCATTGGCGCGAACTCGCCGGGCTGGCTAACTCTGGGCGTGCTCCGACCGCAATCCAGCCTCGCCGTCGCCGCCAGCCTGTTGTTCGCCATTGCGTTGTGGGGAGGAAACAACACCGGCACCAAACTGCTGGTTGTTTCCTGGCCGCCCTGCATGACCGGCGGAACGCGATTTCTGTGCGCCGGTCTGCTGTTGCTGGGGATTCTCTGTTGGACGAATTGGCTCGGGATGCACCACATCCCGTCTCGCGAACTCAAGCGGCGATTGTGGCTGCGCGGCGGCCTGAGTCTGGCGGCCTACATCGCCGCTTTCAATTGGGCGGTCCGTTACACCTCGCCGTCGCATGTCGCACTTTACCTGGGCGCGTCCCCGGTGTGGGCGTTGCTGTGGGAAGGGCGGCCCGACAAAACTCTGCAATCGCTTCGCCGCTACTGCGCCGCCGGGCTTGCGCTCGGCGGTGTGGCAGTGTTGCTTTGGCCGGCGCTCAAAACAACATCGCTGATTCTCAAAGGTGAACTGCTCGGTCTCGCCGCGAGCATGTTGTGGACGAACTACGGACGCCAGTGCCGGGCGCTGGCCGGCACGTTGAGCGGCGCGGAAGTTTCCGCGCACACAATGTGGCGCGCCGCTGTCTGGCTCACCCCGGTCGCGATGGTCGAGGTTGCGCAGCGGCCCGTTCCGCTCGAACCGAAACTGCTTTGGATCCAACTCTACTGCATTGTCGCGGGCGGCGTGATCGCGTTTGCGCTTTGGAACAATGCGTTGAAGCACTGGCCGACGAGCCAGGTGTTGCTCTTCAACAATTTGGTGCCGTTGAGCACGATGACCTGGTCGCACTTCTGGCTGGGAGAAGCGATCACACCCACGTTTTGGCTCGCGATGCTTTTGGTTGCCACCGGGGTCGTGCTCGGCCAGATGAGTCTGGAAAAGGGGGCTGTTCCACAACCGCTCGCTCAAACCGAAATCTAGGAATCAACGAATCAAAACCGTATGGATGTGCGCAACCTTGATGATGTATCCGCCTTCATTACCAAAGACGGATCGGAAATCCGCGAACTGCTGGCTTATCGTAACTCCGTCATCCGCCAGCAAAGTCTCGCCGAAGCGCGTCTGCCGGTCGGCGCGAGCACTCAGGAACATTACCATGTCCGCACCGAGGAGATTTACTACGTCACCCACGGCACGGGCCGGATGCGACTGGAAGGCGAAGTGCGCGACGTGAAAGCCGGCGACGCCATCGCCATCCCACCGGGCTGTAAACACAAGCTATTGAACACTGGCGCTGAAACGCTCCGCTTGCTGTGCTGCTGCGCGCCGGCCTACGAGCATGGTGACACGATTATTACCGAAAGCTGAATTGACCCCGTGGCGCTCGCGGGCTTAACTGCCGTCATGAGAAGACTGATTCGAATGTCGCTGCTGGCGGCGCTTGTTTGCGCCGGTTGCGCCGCCAAAGAGAAGCCTGTGTTCCGGCCCACGCCTGGCCCGTCCGCCGGCCTTGGCACAAATGCACCTCCGATGCCGGTCGCGGACAAGACCGTGCCGGACAAAACCGCTGCCGACAAAAAGGCGGCAGGCAAGAAAACCGCTTCGTCAAAAAAGCCAGAGCTGATCGTGACGCCGGAGAACGTGTTAACGGGAAAGGTCGCGACCTACAATGATGTCGGCCGATTTGTCGTGGTGGATTTTCCCTTTGGACATCTGCCGGGCGCGGACCAGCGAATGTTCGTGTATCGCCGCGGGCTAAAAGTGGGCGAGGTGAAAGTCAACAGTTGGCAAAGAGGCCATTACGTCGTTGCCGACCTGACCGCAGGCGAGGCGCAAAGCGGAGACGAGGTCAGAGACAAGTAACCTTGCCAACTTCTGCGCCCGCTTTCCGTGGCAATCATGGCGGTGCGCGTAGGACAAGCGTCGCGCCTGTCTCCGTCTTCAAGAAGTTCCCCTCGTCCGGTGACCATTGCACGGCACACTTTGCAAAGTGTGCACACGCCGCCAAAGGCGGATTACGTGAGGTTAGAAACAGGCGTGACGCCTGTCCTACGACTTGGTCAATCCTCTGACTTCTGCGGACTCTCGCCGATGGCTTCCGTCATCGGCTTGACCGTCTTCGGCAGGGCATTCTTCTGGTAGGGCGAGTGAAGATTGAAATAGATGCCGCACAGGGGACTCGGGCCGTCGCCCTGGCTCAAAATGACGGTCACCTGTTTGTCCAGCGCGATGCCGTGCCGCAGATTTGGGCCGCGACTCTCATAAGCCTTGATGGCTTTCTGAACCAGTGACGCCAGCGATTTTTCAAAATCCTCCGGCGCCTTGCCCAGACACACTACGTATTTGTCGAATGCCTTAATGGCCTCGGCAATTTCTTTCTTGAACGTCTCGATCGTCACCAGACGAAGTTACAGCAAGAGCCGGACAAGAAGCAAATTCCAATCACCCGCCAGTCGCAGCCTTGGTGCGGCTTCTGGCGCCAAAGAGTGCCGTGCCGATGCGAACGATCGTTGCACCTTCTTCGATGGCGATCTCGAAATCGCCGGTCATGCCCATGCTTAGATGGGGCAGGGGAGCGCCAAGGATTTGTTCGCACTGCGCTTTCAACTCGCGCAAGCGGCGGAAGTGTGGCCGCGCGATTTCGGGGTCAGCGGTCCACGGGGGCACGGTCATCAAGCCGTGAATCTCCACCCGCGGCAGGCTATTGAGTTCCTTCAGCTCAACCAAAAGTCGCTCCGGCGCAAAGCCGAACTTGCTCGCCTCGCCGGCGACGTTCACTTCCAAAAGAACCGGCATTCGTTTCGCCGCCTGTTCGGCGTGTTTATTGATCTCCTGTGCCAGCGCGAGGCTGTCCACGCTCTGAATCATCTCGAACAATTCGACGGCGTCGCGGCATTTGTTGCTTTGCAGGTGGCCGATGAAATGCCATCGCGCCTTGCCGGGACAAAGCGGGATTTTGGCTTTGGCTTCCTGCAATTTATTCTCGCCGAAAAGAAGTTGTCCGGCATCCACGGCTGCTTTCACGATGTCCGGCGGATGGGTTTTCGTGACCGCTACCAGCGTGACCGAATCGTGCGGTCGCGCAGCCCGTTCGCACGCCGCGCGAATCCGTTGTTGAATCGCAGTCAGATTGTCAGCCAAACTCACGGCGCAATCGTAAATCGCAAATCGTAAGGCGTAAAATCATTCCATGAACTATTGGTTGGTGAAATCCGAACCGGGATCCTATTCGTGGGCGGCGTTGGTGAAGGACGGCAAGACTGCGTGGACAGGTGTCCGCAATTTCTCTGCCCGAAACCACCTTCGCGGGATGGCCAGGGGCGACTTCGTTTATTTTTATCACAGCGGCGAAGGCAAGGAGATCGTTGGCATCGCCAGGGTCTTGAAGCCGGCGTATGCCGATCCAACAGCGAAGGAGGGCGAATGGTCGTGCGTTGACCTTGCACCAGTGAAATCGTTGGCCAAACCGGTCAACCTGCAAGCCATCAAGGCGGATAATGTTCTCAAGGA
>CAZNOE010000670.1:0-3872 GCA_964574525.1 uncultured Bifidobacteriaceae bacterium | reverse complement strand
CAGATTTTCGCGCGCGTCGGCGTGCGCAACATCGCGTCGTTCAATGGGCGGCCGAAAAACAAGCCGCTGCCGGAGCTGGAACTGGAATTGCCGCTCAAGGCCAAGAAGGAAAAAGTCGAGCCGGGCGCGGAAGGATTTGCGGTCGAAGTGGACGAGGAAATCGTCGTGCCGCGCGAGGAGGACATCGTCATTCCCGAAAAGCTCAGTTACATCGTCGTCATCATTGACGAACTGGCCGACCTGATGCTTGTCGCGCCGGCGGACGTGGAGATGGCCATCGCACGTATCACGCAAATGGCGCGGGCGGCGGGCATTCATTGCATCGTCGCCACCCAACGGCCAAGTGTGGATGTCATTACCGGCGTCATCAAAGCGAACATCGCAGCGCGCATCGCGTTCCAGTGCGCCTCACGTGTGGATTCGCGGACAATTCTCGACGCGATGGGCGCGGAAAAACTTTTGGGTAAGGGCGACATGCTTTATTTGCCTCCCGGCTCGGCGAAGTTGATTCGCGCGCAGGGCGCGCTGGTGACGGATCACGAAATCCAGAGCATCGTGGATTTCATCGCCAAGCAGGCCAAGCCGAGTTACGAGATGGAGATTCACCAGCAACTTTCCAAACCGGCGGCCAGCTACGGCGACGAGAGCGGGATTGACGAGGACGAGGACCTCATCCAGCAGTGCATCGAAGTTATCCGCAGTGAACAAAAGGCGAGCGTGTCGTTGATGCAACGGCGACTGCGCCTCGGCTACACGCGCGCGGCGCGGATCATGGATGAACTGGAAAACCGCGGCATCGTCGGCCCCAGCAAGGGTGCGGAGCCACGGGACATTCTGCTTGATCTGGATGCCGGGCAACCCGATGCGCAGCCATGATTTATGGGCAAAGTCCGTCGAGGTGGCTACATTTTCGAGTGGTGGATTGGTGATCACCCGCCGCGACACCTGCATGTCTCCGACAGCAACGGTGAATTGCTCGGTCGTGTCGCTCTGGAAGATATGCGGCCACTTGATGATTGGAAACCGCCCCAGAAAGTGGTAGAGATTATCCGACAACTGATTGATGAAGGCCGGTTATGAAAGTTCTGAATCCACTTAAAGCGCCGTTTGGCAAGGCCAAGTTCTCCCGCGTAAAGAACGTCAGCTATCGCCAATGGGAAGATGCCTTTGAGGTCGAGTTTGATGACGGCCTCTCATTCCTCGAACCGCATGGCACGATACGCAAAGCCAATAAGATCTCCGCCAAAGCCGTCGTCGCCAGCGTGGAACTGGAAGAAGAATTTCGCCACGGTTTCTTTGTCCACTACGACAACGGCCAGGTGGCTGAGGTGTCGTGGTCGTTCATCCGCGAACTGCCACCGAAAAAATAGTCTATGACAGCTTTGGCCCTCGCATGAGAGTCCGGAGAATCATCCTCAGTGCCGTGTACGCGACGGTCGTGGTGTCGGTTTCTTGGCTTTGCTGATTTTCGTGTTACCAGATCACTTAACTGGTGACGGGCGCATATCAATTTTTGTACACTTGAAAGCCGCCTCTTATTAACACCCTGCTAAAGCTGCTTTAGCAGGGTGTTCAGCGGGAGCAAGGCTCACCAACCGCTTCAGCGGTTTCCCGTCTGCCAACAAACCGCTGAAGCGGTTCTGACGACACGACCACGGCCAACACCCTGCTAAAGCAGGGTGTTAATGAAAGGGCTGCAAACACAGGAGCTTTCGACACCACGCTACCCCCTCAAAAATTGATATGCGCCCACTGGTGACCCACAACCAACGAAAGGAGAGCTTTTGTTCAGGCACGTGTTTATTGTTGCGGCTTGGCCTCTTGTTGTTGCCGTCAAGTCCTTGCCGTCACACGCGTCACTTCCACCGCTTGTCATTGTCCTCATTTTCCTTGTCGCATCTGGATTCGTCTGGGCGGCTACCGTTGAGTTGATCCGTATGGTGAAACATGGACGCAAGGCTTCGTAGGAGAACAGCCAGCAAGCCGAAGAGACTTTCCGTTCCTCACAAGGGTGATTCTTCTCCGCTCGCCCCTCAAACCCCCTCGTAATATTTGTAAAGCCGGTCGTTAAGAAACACGCGGCACTTCTGGCCGAACAACTGTTTCCGCTCCTTCTCAATCCGGACGATGACGTGTTCGCCATCTCCGACTTGGAGGGTGTGGGTTTCCTTGAGGGGTTCATTGAACAGGCGGACGCTCCGCTTGACTTCCTTCTTGTTGATCTTGATGACCAATTGGCCGAGCAGTTGATCAAAGTTGAATTCAACAACGTGTTTTTCCACTTTTCCGACTTCCAGATTGAACTTCATAACGTTCCTTGGGTTGATATTCAGCAAATATGCTGCCAGAGGCTGATCGGCGGCCCAACGTTGCAAGAAATTCGCACTGTCGGATGTCCAAGCAATTCCCTCGCCCGCAAAAACCAGTTTCGGCGTACAAAATTAGCAGGGTCCCTGCACGCAAAGTGGACAAGTCGCACAGTCGGGCCGAGGCTTGCGCTTACGGCATTGCCAGGCTGCGACGAACCGGCTAAACATGGCCGACATGCCAACGGTCGCTGAACAACTCCGCACAGCGCGCGAAGCCCGGAAACTGACGATCCACGCCATCGCGGAGACCACCAAGATTCGCGGCGACCACATTCGCGCGTTGGAAGCCGGCGATTTCAACGTGTTTACCGCGCCCGTCTATATTCGCGGATTCGTGCGCACCTACGCCACATTGCTCAAACTGGACGTGCCGCAGGTCATGGCGGCACTGGACACGGAATTGAGGCAAACGGAAAAATTCCGCGAGCCGCCATCGTTGTCCGGCGAGCCGCGCGGCGCGCTTGATTTCGTCATGCTTCAGCTTTCCAAGGTGAACTGGCAGAAGGGATTGGTGTTCGCGGGCGGGACGGCGGCAGTGTTGGTCCTCGTCGTGATAATCCTGGCCTCGCGGAAACAGAAGCCTGCCGATCCGCTATCCGGTCTGCCTCCCGCCGTCTATCAGCCCACGCAGCATCAATCGGGCGAAACGCTGCCCTTACCCAGTCCGCCGCCGCGCCGGCCTTGACCGCGCGATTCATCGGCTGCCACAGATCGCTTAAACTTCGCTGAGGTATAGCGAGCGATTGCGCCACAGGTACAGCAGGCCGGACGTCGCAGTGAGCAACACGGTAAGCCAAAGCGCCACCAGCGCGAACATTGGGGTCCAAGGGCTGAAGAAATCGCGCAGCCACGGCCACCATTCGCGGTAGGCATCCATCACCAGCAGGGCGATGATCGCGGCAATTTGCGAGATGGTCTTGTGTTTTCCATAGCGCTCCGCGGCCAGCACGACGTTCTTGGACGCGGCGAGCATGCGCAGTCCGGTAATGCCGAGTTCGCGCGCGACGATGATCACCACCATCCAAGCCTCGACCTTGGCGAAAACCGCATGGCTGCCCCAATGGAACACTACAGGAAGGTGGCCCTCTACAAGTTCCTTCATGTGTCGCTCGACCAACGCGATGAAGGCCGAGCAAACCATGATCTTGTCCGCCAACGGATCCATCAGCACGCCGAAGTTGGTGATGAGGTTGCGCCGCCGCGCGATCTCGCCGTCCAGAAAATCCGTCACGCCAGCCAGGCAGAAGAGTATCAATGCAAGCGTATCGTTGACCGGGGAACGCGAGATCATTGCCCACAGAAACAGCGCCGTCAGCAGAAAGCGCGATGCAGTCAGTTTATTGGGCAAATTCATGTCCGCGAACGAAGGTTGCCGGTTGCCGGTTGCCACTGGCAAGTGTCAAACGTGTGACTCTCAGCGTGCAACCGTTCAACTCAAATGACCGCCTCGGCAATCAAATCGTAGTCCGTGTGGCCGATGACCTTCACCCGCGAGAATTCGTG
>CAZNOE010000669.1:0-3879 GCA_964574525.1 uncultured Bifidobacteriaceae bacterium | reverse complement strand
GCTGACCACGGGACGCTGAGAGATTCCTTGACCTGGACGCAATAACTGCCGCCGGGCACCGCGTTCCAGGAGATGCGCGCCACTGTGCCAGTCCATGTGATGGTCGCGATGATGGGTAACTCGGCGCGCACGAAATAAATATCTTCTTCGCCGTTAAAGGTGGCGGTGTAAGCGATGCAAGCGCCTTCGTTGAGCGACACCATGCCGATGTAATCGCCCATCTTGTGCTGCCGCTGCTGCGGGTCCTGTGGATAGCCCAAAGACTGGTTGAACTGGGGACTGAGCGGCCGATTGGCGGCCCAGGTCAGGCCGCCGTCGTCCGACCACGAGTAATAAAGCTCAGAGAGGCTGTTATTGGGGCTATTGCGCGTATCATTCCAGCAGGCGTCTATTCTCCCGTTGGGCGCCACGGACAATGTGCCGAACCAGTGATACGCATTCTGGTTCGCGGCATCGTCATTGAGCCGCAACGGCGCGCTCCAAGTTTGTCCCCGGTTGGTGCTGCGGCTAAACATCACGTTGCAGAAATTGCCCGGATTGTTTGTTACCGAGCAAAGCGCATAAACGTTGCCGCGCGTCTGGCCGCCGGACCGGTCCACGGCAATCCACGCCTGGCCCAGCAAGCCGGTGGGATTGACGGCAGGCGTTCCAAAGAGAGGCGGCCCACCCAAATCCACAATCGTGGTCAAGTCAATCGTGGGATTCACTTGGGGATCTTGGGCGTTGGTCGAGCGGTTCATGGCAAACGGTACGATATCAATTGCCGTCCCGAACATGTAGAGCTCGCCATCCGGACCCACGTCGAGCGTGCCGAAATAAGGCGCGTGCGGCAACCCAATTGCCGTTATCCAACTGTTGCCGCCATCGGTCGAGCGCGTGAAAATCTGGTCCTGATTATTATAGACATTATAAAACGGACTCCAGACCTGATAGATATTGCCACGTCCCGGGCCGGTGGTCGTGTCAATCGCCATCCACTCTTTGTCTCCTCCCAGCGCCGGCCCAGCCGATTGCCAGGTTACACCGCCGTTGGTCGAACGAAGCAGGTCGCAGGCAAACGTGTTCTCGTTCGAAATCCCAAGGTAATAAAAAACCCCGTTTGCATCTGTCGCCAGGACCGGGTCGCTGCGGAACGTCCCTGGTTCCAGAACTCCAGGAAAGGTCCAGTTCAGCCCACCGTTCGTGGAATAGGCGACGCCGGACTGCCTGAAGATGCTGTTGGTGGTATCGAACTGCCGCCAGCCTACCGCCATGCGGTTCGGGTTGGTGGGATCAATGCAGAATGATGGTTCATTGGCCGCGTCGCCGGGGATATTCTGCCCCGCCGCGTTCACATTGACCTGGTAGCTGGTGCCGTAGGAGGTGGAAACTGGCGTCGCCGACAGACTCAATGAAAACCCGCCGACAAAGCCCAAGGCAAGGAAGCAGCACCATCGGCGAATCGTATTCACGAGTTGGTCATCCGGCCTCGGCAGTTGCCATGCTCAGGACGGATTCGCTTCCACCGCCGGAACTGTCTCCACCTTCGCATTGTTTTCCAGAAATTCCATGACCTTCTCGTGGGCGAGCTGGTCATAGATTTCGACGAGGCCGTTGCGCTTTTGCAGGTCCTTGAGAAATTTGTCCGGCGCGATTTGATACATCGCCGCCAGGGTCTGCACGCGCCGCAGGATTTCCTCCTGGGCCACCTTAATGTCCTCCTTCTCGGCGATGCGTTGCACCAGGAACGACAGCTTCACTCGCTCCTTGGCGCTGTTCGCGGCGACAGAATAAATCTGCTCCTTCTCCTTCTCGATCACGTCACGGGAGACGCCACGCTTCGTATTTTCGCGGACGAGGTCATAAACGACATTGCGCGTCTCCTGCGTCACGGCGGTTTCAGGCAATTCGAAATTCACCTGGTTGAGCAGCGCGCGAATGATCTGGGCGCGGGTGTCGCGGCCCAGCTTGTATTTCAGTTCGTTTTCCAAGTCGCGCCGCACGCCCTCCCGGAGTTTTTCCAGATTCTCAGCGTCGAAGGATTTGGCGAACGCATCATCCACCACGGGCAATAACTTTTCCTTCACCTCGGCGATCTCGACCTCGAACACTCCTTTCTTGCCGGCGAGCTCCTTGGTCACAAAGTCGGCTGGGAAATCCACGTTGACGGTGCGTTTGTCGCCAGCCTTGGCGCCAAGCAATTGGTCGGCAAAGCCCGGGATGAACGAGGCGGCCTGCATCTCGACCCAGAAATTCTTCTGTTCAGTCAAGCCCTTGGCCGTGGGCGCGATGTCCGTGATGGGCTTGCCTTCGCACGTGCCGGCGTAATTGACCACCGCGATGTCACCGGTGCGCAGCTCACGCTCGACTTTCTCGAACTTGACCTGTTGCTCGCGCAGCAGATCAACGGCTCGCGCGACGTCGTCGTCGGTGACGCTCCTGGCTTCGCGTTTGAGAGGCAGGTTCTTGTATTCGGGCAATTGAAATTCCGGCTCCGTTTCAATGGTCGCGGCGAACTGCAGCATCTGCCCGCGGCCGAATTGAATTTCTTCGATATCCGGATAGCCGAGGACATCAATTTTCTTCTCATCAATCGCCTTGCGATAGGAATCACCGATGAGCTTGCGTTTGACCTCGTCCTGAATGTCCTTCTCGTATTTTTTGAGCACAAGCTCCTTCGGCGCTTTCCCCGGGCGGAAGCCAGGCAGCGCGGCTTGCTTCTGAAAGTCCTTCGTCGTGGATTCGAAGGCGGCGTCCACCGCCTGCGCGTCCACTTCCACCCGCACCAATTTTTTGCACGGGGCCAGATTTTCAACCGTAACGTTCACAAGAACCTCTTAATTCGCGCTGAAAACCCGGCAAGCCGGATCAAGTTGGATTTCCCAAATCAGCGGGAGGCTGAGCGTAGGTAAGGGAGGGAGTGGCGTCAAGCCTGTGTCCGGAGTGCCGGAACCTTCGGCCCTGGCCATGATCGGCATTGGGGGTTTGTTATTCGCCGGCTCGCGGCGGTTCTGGCGCAAGTAGTATGAGTATGGCACAAGCCGGCGCACCCTACTCACCGATTATTTTCACGAGCACCCGCTTGCGGCGGCGGCCATCGAATTCGCCATAGAAAATCTGCTCCCACGGCCCGAGGTCAAGTTTTCCATTCGTGATCGCCACAACAACCTCGCGCCCCATGATCTGGCGTTTCATGTGCGCGTCGGCGTTGTCTTCGCCGGTGCGGTTATGCTGGTATTGCGACGTTGGTTCGTGCGGGGCGAGTTTCTCGAGCCACACGTCGTAGTCATGCAGCAAACCGTCCTCGGCGTCGTTGATGTACACAGACGCCGTGATGTGCATGGCGTTGACGAGGCACAAGCCCTCCTGCACGCCACTCTTGCGGACAAGCCTCTCGATGGTGTCCGTGATGTTGAGGTAATCGCGGCGATGAGGCGTTTCGATCCAGAGATGTTCGGTGAAGGATTTCATTGTTGGTGCGACTGAACGTTACGGCGTTAAATCATCTCACGAGGCAATCATCTCGCAAAAATCTGGCGGATGACGTCCTCGATCGGCACTTCTTCAATGTCAATGTCGCGCACGGGAAGCTCGTCGAGCAGAGTTTTGCAGGCGGCAATGACGCGGTCGCGCTTGACCTTGAGCTTGATGCTGCCGGGCGATTTTTCCACGACTTCGCCGAATTTACCGAGGCTTTCAGTGGAGCAGGCGTCGGCACCGTCACATTGAATGGTGATGAGCTTGAAATCGGCGAAGCGGTCCACGATCTCGCTCAGCTTCCCGTCGAAGAAGATTTTCCCGTGATCAATGATGATGACGCGCTCGCACAGGGCCTGGATGTCGGCCATGTAATGGCTTGTGAGCAGAATCGTGGTCTGGTGGGTGGCGTTGTAGCGGCGC
>CAZNOE010000668.1:0-3881 GCA_964574525.1 uncultured Bifidobacteriaceae bacterium | reverse complement strand
CACGCTTATTTGCTCCGCCTGCTCGGCGTCCAGATTTAGATGCGTTTGCCCTGGACTGGAGCGAA
Source organism: uncultured Bifidobacteriaceae bacterium (assembly GCA_964574525.1). Classification (GTDB taxonomy): domain Bacteria; phylum Verrucomicrobiota; class Verrucomicrobiia; order Limisphaerales; family JADLHS01; genus WYBW01. Next base: position 3,816 of record CAZNOE010000668.1, on the reverse strand, counting down.
CTCCCCTTGCCGGCGGAGGCTACTAATCGGATCATTTGGTCTGTGGTGTCACCGGACAACCGCACGTTCGCCTCCCTCAGTGTGGAGGGAACGGTGACCTGGTGGGACCTCGCGTCCGGTCGCCAGCGAGCGCGATTCAAACATCACTTTGCCAACAGCACGGGTTTCATCGTGTTTTCTCCAGACAGCCAAATTCTCGCCGGCTCGGCTGCGGAAGGCTTCACCACTTTGTGGGACGTCGCGACCGGCCAGGTCTTGACAACTTTGCGGGGCAACTTCCGTGCGATCCTCGGAGTGGCCTTCTCGCCCGATGGCCAACGCCTGATCAGCGGCGGAAAAGACGCGACCGACGTGGTCCGGCTCATGGACGTCAACAGCGGACGCTACGTGGCCACGCTCCCAGGCAAGCCTGATGAATACTGGTTTGTGGAGATGTCCGCGGACGGCAACACACTCGTGGCCGTCGGCAAAAGCGGCACTGCGTTGCTTTGGCATGCACCGTCGTTGGACGAGATTAAGGCGGTGGAGAAAGGGGCAGGGGCGCCATAAGTCTTTACAGCAGAGAACGAGGCGAACGAAGCAAGTTCGATCAAGGGGCAGGGCCAGCCTGCGTGGACTCCGTAGCAGCCGACGTAAGGAGGCTCCAGCTTCAAAATCCGAAATCCGAAATCCGAAATCCGAAATGGATCAGAGCCTCCTCACCTCGGCTGCTACGGTTCGACGGAATGCATCGCTGCTCGCGCGCCTTCACGCTCATTGAGTTGCTGGTCGTCATCGCGATCATTGCCATCCTGGCCGCGCTGTTGTTGCCCGCCTTGAACAAGGCCAAGGGCGCGGCCCAGTCGGTTCAGTGCAACAGCAACCTGAAGCAACTGCAACTCGGCTGGCAGATGTATGCCGACGATCACAACGGCCGACTCGTGCCCAACTGGTTCACCTGGGACGGTTCGGATTGGACGACCTCCCGGGCACAACCAACTCTTGGGTGTCCGGTACGGCCTACACCACCGATTCCACCGCCGGCATTCGGCAGGGGGCGCTGTCGCGTTACACTCAAAACGACGGCATCTACCGCTGTCCTTCCGACAAATCGTTGTGGTCTTACAGCGGAACACGCGCATCCCGCCCGTTCAACGTCACGCTGAACTTTTACTTGAATGGCAGGATCAGCTCAGACAACGGAACTACCTGGCAGGTGTCCCCTGGACCGATGTATCCGCAGATTAAGGTCCGCTCAGCCAGCATCCACCGGCCCGTTGAAGTATTCACATTTATTGATGGGGCGGAGACAAGCATGACTTCTGGCGTCTTCCTCCTGAATACAGCCCAGCCTGACCTTTGGTATACATTCCCCAGCCAGCGCGACCGCGGTTGCGGGGCCAACGTGGCATTTGCAGACGGCCACGTTCAGTTCCACAAATGGCAATATCGGCGCGGAATCCGAATAGGAACGACAACTCGCTATGCGAACGATGCGGACCGTGCCGATTTGATCTGGGTCCTGAGCCGCGTCCCCGACGCAAACGGGCAGTGACGGCCGGGGGAATGGGGGTAAGGTCGTAAGGTCGCCTCGCCGAGGCGACCGCCCTGCGCTGCGTTTTGTAGCGGTTGAACTGGTACGGTGTTGCCTTACGGCCAAACCAGACGGAAGAATACTGACCCGTTCCCAGAGTCCACCGGCACGGTCACCGGGCTGTTCGTGCCGCCCGGATAATCAAACCAGTCAGTCGTCAGGCCGCCCGCTGGGCCGTTGGTCTGCGCCTGCAGGCGGTGCATGGCGCCTGTCCAACGAAGTTGCAGAGTCCCCGCCTCCGTGTCCTGCTGGCCCGTCAGGGTCGGCGGGAATACGAAGGCGATCCGAGCCGGGTAATCCAGCCCACAACCACCGGCCGGAGCAAACACGTCAATGAACGCCCCGGTGACCCCGTTGTAACGCTTGATGCAATCCAATCCACTGGAAGAGACATAGAGGTTGCCGTCCGGACCGAAGAGCAAGCCGGTGGGATGATCAACGGCACCAGGCTGATTCGGAAGCTGACGGGGGACGACCACGGAGATGAACGCGCCGTTCGTCCCGTTGTAGCGCATCACCTTGTTGTCGCCATAATCCGAGATGTAGAGATTGCCATCCGGCCCCATGGTCATCGCGGCGGGGCCCACCAAGCCGCCGGAGCCTGCCGGTACGAGGATCTTTTTGAAGGCGCCCGTGATGGCATCGAAGCACAAGACATTGCCGCTCCCATAACTTGCCACATACAAGTTATCGCCGGGTGCGAAGATAACACCGGCCGCCTGATTCAGGCCGCCCCTACCCGCCGGAATAAACACGTCGCAGACACCGTTCGTCACGTTGTAGCGCACCAGATTGTGGGAAAGCCAGCCGGAGGCATAGAGGTTGCCGTCGGGGCCAAAAACCAGATTTACGGGGCCATTCAATCCGCAGCCGGACGGGAAGGTGGCCATCAACGCACCGGTATGCCCGTTATAGCGCTTGATGTTGTTCAGATAGTAGTTGGCGGCGTAGAGGTTGCCATCCGGACCCAGGGTAAGCCCAAACGGGGTGTCCAGCCCACCACTGCCGGGTGCCACGAACTGCCGGCACGTTTTCGTGGTAACGTCGTACCAAAGGATGGAATGGGTGAAACCGCTGCTGACCAGCAAAGCCCCCGCGGCGGGTGCCGCCGCTGCCGTCGGGCCGGCCAGGATGCCCAGCAGGCCGACTGCGGCCAAGGTGATGTTCCTTTTCGTTTTCATTTGATGCGAACCTTTCTGTTGTTTGGTTTTCGGATTTCGGATTTCTACGGACCCACGCCCACGCGACGGAAGAGGCGGGCGCGGCGGCGGCGGCCTACAGTTCGAGCACCCGGAAGAACCTGTTCGTATCCGCCGTGGGTACGAGGCAGGTCACTTCCACCATCGAATTCGTGGCCAGGACACTGTTGGTGCCACTTGAGAACATGGCCCGCGTCCAAGGACCGTTGGCAACGTTTGGCCTGGATTGGACGCCGTACAGAATCCCCGCCTCGCCTTGCCACGCCAGTCGGACGCGGTTGGTGCTCTCGAAGGCCAAACTCAGGATTTGTGGCGTCAGCCCGCCTCGCGGATCGAACACGTCCAGTTCCCTGTAAAAGACCGCATCGGGGTTTTGAATCGGCTCCTTGCTCACCCCGCCGGCAAGATGAACCTTGCCATCAATGACCCCGCAGCCCGAAGTGAGACGAATCCGCGGCATCTTCCGCCGGGCACTGAATCGGTCCTGGGCGGGATCGTACACCTGTGTGAAGTCAAACGATCCGCGCATGTCTTCGGTCATCCCGCCGAACAGGTAGATGATCCCGTCCACTGCGGCGGACATCAGACCAAAACTCCACGGGGAAAAGCGGGCCTTGGTCGTCCAGCGATTGGTCTGGGGATCGTAGGCGAACGAGCTGCCTTCTCCAAAGGCGTAGATCAGGCCGTTCGCCGCGCTGGCCGTCAGGAAAACAAGGCCAGAGGGCATATTGCTTTTCGTGGTCCATTGGTTGGTCGTCGGGTCATAGGCTTCGACCGCTGAGGACCGGGTGGGCCAAGAGGTGGTGCCGCCGATCGCGTAGATGATCCCATCCACCGCACAAGCTGCCAGAGTTGCTCGCCCGGTGAGCATGTTCGCTCTGTTCGTCCAAGTGTCCGTCTGCGGGTTGTAGGCTGCGACGGGGAGAACCGGAGTGCCTGGCACGCCCGCACCGGTGCCGCCGACCACGTAAATAATTCCGTCCGCAGCGGCGGCGGCCAGAAAGTGGCGCGCGGTGGGCAGATCGGCTTTGCGCGTCCACGAGT
>CAZNOE010000667.1:0-3885 GCA_964574525.1 uncultured Bifidobacteriaceae bacterium | reverse complement strand
CGCTCATCCAGCGCGTCACGAAGAATGACAAAGGCGGGGAAAAGGTTTCCGACGTGAAAGAGCTTTACGATACCGATTCCAACATTGGCGGCCCGGAATACAAAACCGCCACGCGCGATCCTTCCGGTCGTTTCGAGGTTGGAGAAAACGGCACGTATCGAATTGAAGTTCGCGATCTGTTCAATCGTTTCCAGGCAGACCCGCGTTTGGTCTATCGCTTGTCGATCCGCAAGGAGTCTCCCGACTTCCGCCTTGTGGCCGTGGCGCAACCGCCGCCCTCGCCAAACAAAGATGCGAAGGAAGCTTTGCTCTGGACGCCCTTGTTGCGCCGCGGTGAAACCATGCCGATCAAGGTTATGGCGTTTCGCCGCGACAATTTCAACGGCGACATTGAACTCAAAGTTGAAAACCTCCCGGCTGGCGTCACTTATAACGATACGAAGATCGAAAAGGACAAAAGCTCGACCTTGCTCATGTTGACGGCGACCGAGAACGCTGCTGGCTGGGTTGGTCCGGTCAAGATAGTCGGCAAAGCCAAAATCGGAGAGGCCGAAGTGGCGCGCGAATCGCGCGGCGCCGCGGTGAACTGGACGGTGACCGACTACAACAACGAGGCCATTCAATCACGTTTGACCCGGGATTTTGTTTTGGCAGTGAGCGGGGTTGAAGCCGCTCCGATTTCGATTGAATCGAGCGAAAGCAAACTTTGGGAAACAGCGGAGGCAGGGAAACTGAAGATTCCCCTCAAGCTCACCCGGCGTGCCGATTTCAATGCAAATTTGAAATTGAAAGCCGCCGGCATTAGTGCCCTCGACAAGCTGAAAGAAATCGAGGTTGACGGGAAGGCCACCAACGCGACCGTGGAGATTGATCTCGCGGAACACAAGATTCCGGCGGGAACTCACAGTTTCCATCTGCAAACCCAGACTCCGGGCAAATATCGCAACAATCCCGAAGCCGCCAAAGCGGCGGAGGAAGCTCTCAAGCAAGCTGAAAAGTTGGTTGCCGATCTGACCGCCTCGCTCAAGGCGGCGCCGGAAATCAAGCAAGCCGCCATCAAAACCGCAACCGACTCCGCCGCCAAAGCCAAAGCAGCGTCCGAAGCAGTCGCCGGAGCTGCCAAAGCCCAAGGTGACGCTGAAGCGATTGCCAAAGCTGCCGTCGAAAAACTGGCCGCCGCAAAAACTGCTCTGGAAACGAAACCCGACGACCAAGGGTTGCTCGCAGCGAAAGAAGCCGCCGCAAAAGCCGCCGAAGAAGCCGAATCAAGATCCAAAGCCACTCTTGAAGCAAAGATGGTTGCCGAAAAAGCGGCGACCGAAGCCCAAGCCCAAGCCAAAGCGGATTCCGAGGTACAAATCACTGCTGAAAAGGCCGAGGTCGAAGCGCCCGCCAAGCTCAAAGACGCCGAAAAGAGAAAAGAGCTGGCCGCGAACCGCGCAAAGGAAACGGCCGAGACCGCCAAGCCCCGCGACGTGACCCTCACTGTTTACTCAGCGCCCATCAATTTGAAAATTACTCCGGCGACTGCGCCCTCCAAATGATTCTCCTGGCATTCGGAATACTTGGCAGTATTCCAACTTGCGTCACGGAAAACGATCGCTGTCGCGGTGCGAGCAAAACAGGAGAAGTTGCGTAGTTAGCAAAACAGGAATCTCCTTGGCCGCACCACCCCTCTTTGAGGAGGGCGAGCGAAGCGATGCCCGACGAAAAGAGGGGTGGTGCGGCCAAGGCTGGCGGCTACGCTGCGCGTCTTTGAAAAGCATCAACAACTCATCCATCGTCACGCGCCCTCCTTCATCCGCCATGTGCTCGACTCGGTCCGGCAACACACGCAGAGTGCCGTCTAGGCCGCCGAACAACTCGGGCTCTCGCCCAGCCGCCTCTACACGCTCGCCACCGCGTACAACACCGCGCGCGCCCGCCAACAGTCACCCCTCTGGACGCCCGGGGCTTCCGGGGGCGATCATGCCACCGCCTGGCCTCAGCCCGTCGTGGAACTCCTCAAAAAACGACTGGCCTGTTCTCCGCCCTGTCCTTACAGCTTCGCCGCGTCCGAAGCGCTCCGCCTGCACGACTTCAAACTCGACCGCGCCCAGGTCCGCCGGTGGGCCCTCGCCAACCACCTCGCCCATCCCGTCCCGCCCAAACGCATCCTGGCCCCCGTGCGCCGCTGGCAACGCGCTCAAATCGGCGAACTCTGGCAACTCGACGCTTCGCCCCACCGCTGGTTTCCTCACTCCAAGCTTTCCTTCCCCATGCTCAACATGCTGGATGATTGCAGCCGCCTGTTCACCGGCTCCAAACTTTACGAGCGCGAACTGCTCCTCTCCTACTTCGACTTCCTGCCCGCCGCTTTCCTGGCCCACGGACGACCGCTCCAGATCTACGTCGATTACCACAGCCTCTTTTTCACGCACGATCCCGACGCCCTCACCCAGTTGGGCTGGGCGCTCAAGTTCTACGACATCAGCCTGCGCTACGCCCCCACGCCTCAAGCCAAAGGCCAGGTCGAACGCGAACATCAGTTCTGGCAGGGTCGCCTGCCCGCCTACTTCGCCAGCGAAAAGATTACCGAAATCGCCGTCGCCAATCCGCACATCGACGACCTGCGAGCGCATCGCAACGTCCATGAAGTTCATCGCGAACTGCGTCAGACGCCCCAACGGGCCTGGGATCAGGCCAAAAAAGAAAACCGCTCTGTCCTGCGCCCCGCACCCCGTTGCCCGTGGTGGGATTACGTGTGGAGCGTGCGCACGCCCATCAGGATCGGCTCCGATGGCCGCGTGCCCATCGGCACACAGCGCCTGCGCCTGGAAGGCGCGCCGGGCAGCAAGGTCGTCCTTTGCCTCCATCCCACCGGCCATCATTCCGTGCTGGCCGCAGCCCCCGAGCCCAAACAAAAACCCGTGCTGCTCTTCACCAACCGTCCCAAATGAACATTCCTGTTTTGCTAACTACAAAACATTCCTGTTTTGAAAACTACGCGACACACGGAAAACGATCGCTTGCATCACAGGGCCACTCCGGTGATAGTTCTCGCGTGAGCGCGCAGGAAATTCTGGTTGAAGAAATCAAACACCAGCCCGAAGCAGTGCTGCGGGAAGTGTTACTTTACCTGAAATTCCTCACCCGACAGCGCGAGGAAACGGCTTGGGCTGACGTGCTCCCCACCCGCGAAGTCGAACAGGAAGTTTTGGACATCCTCGACGCCAAATGACTCCGCGTCACGGTGAGGTCTGGCTCGTGGACATGGGGATGGTGGCCAAGACCTGTCCGGGAGTAGTGCTCATCGCCGACAATCTCAACGCGCCGCGCTCGCTCATCATTCACATTCCCATCACCAAGCAGAATCGTGGAAGCGAACTGGAAGTGCCCCTCGGCCACCTGCCTTTTCTCGACAAGGAATCTGTCGCCAACGTTCAAGCCATCGGCTCGCTACCGTCAGTGCGGTTCGAAAAACGCTTGGGCGTTCTGCCCGCCGCCGATTTGGAAACCGTGAAGAAGGCTCTCGTGAAAGCTTGCGCCTTGTAATCGGTTCGCGCCATGGCACGCTTCGTTTCGTCATTCCTTTTCTTGTTAACGTTGCTAGTTGGCAAGGAATGGCTTCTTGCGCAAGACGAACCCCCTGCCGATGTTCAACGCAAGCCGATACCCATTGCTAAAATAGATCGCAAAACACCCGTTGATTTCGAAAAGGAAATTTTGCCGATCCTCAAGAACAATTGTCTGGCGTGCCACAACAAGACCACGACCAAAGCCGAACTGATTCTCGAAACGCCGCAGGACATTCTCAAAGGAGGTGAATCGGGAAAAGTCGTTGTGCCCAGACGCAGCGGCGACAGCTTGCTGTTGAAGATCGCATCGCACCAGGTGAAACCCATG
>CAZNOE010000666.1:0-3887 GCA_964574525.1 uncultured Bifidobacteriaceae bacterium | reverse complement strand
GTTTCTCAACCTTCCACGACTCCCAAGGCCTGATTTTTTCTGAGCGCTCCCGTTCATGGCAGATGACTACGAGGCGGAACGCCCTGATGAGGATCAGGAAGGCGGCCCCGTAAAAACCTTTCTTGAGCACCTCGAGGATCTTCGCTGGGTGCTGATCAAGAGCCTGGTGGCGCTGAGCGTCGCGATGCTGCTGTGCCTCATTGCGGGTAATTACGTTTCGGAGATTCTCAAGCGCCCCTTAAAAGCCGCCAAGATAAGTTACCCCGGCACAAATCAAGTCCTGACCGTCACCTACGGGACCAATCGTTTGGGGGTCTTCCGGCTCACGCCGCAACAGCAGGCATCGCTCGATCTGGGCACGAACCGCTTTGTGGCTGTGGAAGTCGAGCCGATGATCCTGGGCACGAATCGAGTTCTCGGCTGGCACGTCAACTCCGACCCCAAGGTCGCCCAAACCGCTGAGGAGATGCACATTGAATTGATCAACCTCAGCCCGGCGGGTGGATTTATAGTCGCTTTTCAACTGGCGTTTTACGGCGGCCTGGTGCTGGCGGGGCCGTTCCTCTTCTATTTTATCTCGGCGTTCATTTTCCCCGCGCTGAAGATGCGCGAACAAAAATATGTTTATCGCGGTCTGGTTTATGGCGGCGGGTTGTTTCTCACAGGCGTGACATTTTGCTATTTCGTTTTGATGCCTTTCGCGCTGGCCGCTTCGCAAAAGTATTCACTGTGGCTGGGCTATGGCGCGTCTCAATGGAAAGCGGAAGATTACATCAGCTTCGTCTGCAAATTCATGCTGGGCATGGGGCTTGGGTTCGAAATGCCCGTCATCATCCTGACCCTTGTAAAAATCGGCGTGCTCAACTACGGCATCCTGTCCAAAGCCCGGCGCTACATGGTCGTCATCAACTTGTTTCTCGGCGCGGTGCTCACCACGCCCGAAGTCATTACCCAGATCGTGATGTTTGTTCCGCTCCAATCGTTGTACGAAGTGAGCATCTGGGTCGCGTGGTATTGGGAACAGCCGGATCGGGCCAAGGCGCGTCGCCGATTGGCGCTGGTCCTGGGGCTGATCGTGCTGTCGGGTTTCCTGCTCTGGCTGGGATACCGGTATGGCTGGCCGTGGGCGCGCGAGCACTGGCTTTGAACACCCCGGTGCATACGGCCGGATCCTTGGCGATTCGAAGAAATCCCGCGGTGCCGCGTGAAGTCGCCGCGTGGCAACGGAGCGCCGGCCTCCGGGCACGGCGCGTTTCAAACCCGCCGATATCAACACGCCGTGCCCGGAGGCCGGCGCTCCGTTGGCTAAACATTCTGGCCGCTTGGTGGGATTTTCCATTTGTTTCGTCAGGACGACCGCTTTAGCCTCTGACCTTGTATGTCAAACCTGTCCTTCTCGCCAGTTCTGGTGACGCGAAATTGCTGCCGCATCTGCGGCTCGCGCGCGCTCACGCCGGTATTGAGCTTGGGCGATCAATATATCGCAGGCTCGTTCGCGGGGCCGGACGGGAAGCCGCCCGTGCAACGCCGCATCCCGCTCGACTTGGTGCGCTGCGACCCCGGCCAGGACCAGGATGCCTGTGGTCTGGTGCAAATGCGCCACAGCGTGCCGCCGCGCATTCTCTACCGCGCCTACTTTTATCGCTCCGGCGTGAACCAGACCATGCGCGATCACCTCGCCAGCATCACCCAACTGGCAGAGGATACGATCAAACTCCAGGCCGGCGACCTCGTCGTGGACATCGGTTGCAACGACGGCACGTTGCTCAAATCGTATCGCACGAAGGGTTTGCGGATTCTCGGCATTGATCCGGCAACGAACATCGTCGAATACGCCCGGAAGAATGGCGTGCCCGTGGTCAACGATTTCTTCTCCGCCGACGCTTTGCGCTCGGTGTATCCGGACGAGAAGGCCAGGGTCATCACGTCCATCGCGATGTTCTATGACCTGGAGAACCCGCACAAATTCGTCGGCGACATCAAGGCGGTGCTGCACGAGAAAGGCATCTGGATTCTCGAACTGAGCTATCTGCCCTCGATGCTTCAGATGAACAGTTTCGACACCATCTGCCACGAGCACCTCGAATATTATTCGCTGGCGCCGATGGAACGGCTGTTTGCCGAGCACGATCTGGAAGTCGTGGACGTGACGCTCAACGACATCAATGGCGGCAGCTTCTGCATTGCTGTCGGGCACAAGGGCAAGGTCGCGCCCAGCGCCGAGGCGCGCGACCGCGTGCAAACGTTGCGCTTGCAGGAATTCGAAATGGCGCTGGATACTGACGCGCCCTACGCGGTGTTTCGCAAGAACATCGAAAAAATCCGGAAAGACCTGCGCGCTTTTCTCGCCAAGGCGAAAAAGCAGAGGAAACTTGTGCATGGCTATGGCGCGTCCACCAAGGGCAACACCATCTTGCAGTATTGCGACATCACCCCTGCTCTGCTGCCTGCTGTCGCCGACCGCAACCCGGACAAGTGGGGCAGCTACACCATCGGCACGAATGTCCCGATCATTTCCGAAGATGATTCGCGCAAGAAGAAACCGGATTATTATCTCGTGCTGCCGTGGCATTTCATCACCGAGTTCAAGAAACGCGAAGGCGATTTCCTGAAGCGCGGCGGCAAGTTTGTGTTGCCTATGCCGGAGGTGCATCTGGTGGGGTGAGATGATCGGAAACCAATTTTCTCATGCGGACGGTCGAACCCACCCCTAACCCCTCCCAGGAGGGGAACAAGCCACCGAACGCGCGCCGCGAGTTCCCCTCCTGGGAGGGGTCAGGGGTGGGTCTGTTCCGGAATCAGAATCGCTTTCTCACATGAAACGCGCGGCCATCACAGGGATTGCAGGGCAGGACGGGACCTATCTCGCGCGCGGACTATTAAGACGCGGCTACGAAGTCCACGGGCTGCTGCAATTTCCTTTCGACCGCGAAGAACCTGTGTTGCGCCGGCGTTATCCGCCGGAGGAATTCGCCTCCGTCCGCTGGTCCACGGGTTCACTTGAAGATCCATTTTCACTCGTTCGCTTCCTCAAATCATCACAGCCCGATGAAATCTATCATCTCGCCGGACTGACGGATTCGCGCCAAAGTTTTCTTGTGCCGGAGGAAAGTGTCCTCTCGATTACGCTCGGCACGCTGCGCCTGCTGGAAGCCGCACGGGAACTTTTTCCATCCGCGCAAATTTTTCTCGCTTCGTCAGCCGAAGTTTTCGGTGAGCCCGCCGAGACACCGCAAAACGAAACCACTTTGATGAAACCCGTAACGCCCTACGGCATCGCCAAGCTGGCGGCGGACCAGTTCGGGCGTTTGCATCGCGAGAAATACTCGCAATTCGTTTCCGTTGGCATTCTCTACAACCACGAGTCGCCGCTGCGTCCGCCCAACTACCTAAGCCGACGCGTGTGTCTCGGCGTCGCGGCCATCAAGCGCGGCGAGGCGAAGGAACTTCAGTTGGGCGACCTCAGCGCCGAGCGCGATTGGAGCGATGCGCGGGACATCGTTAATGCGATGTGGCTCTCTTTGCAGGCGCAGAAGCCTGGTGACTATGCCTTCGCTTCCGGCCAGCAGCGCAAGGTGGAGGACTTTGTTGCCGCTGCGTTCCGCGCCGCCGGACTCGACTGGCGCGAGTTCGTCAAGACCACCGCTCGCACGAACAATGCGCAACAAGTCACCAACGGCCTGTGCGGCAACACGCGTAAAGCGGAGAGTGAACTTGGCTGGAAACGGACGTGGAGTTTCGAGACGATGGTGCAAGACCTGGTGCAAGCCGAGTTGGACAACCGTTCCGAAATGGACCGCGCCAATCCGCTGGCGAGGCCAGAGGCAGGGTAATCCTCATTACCCGCATTCCAGCTTGCGGACGGCGAGGCTGAGGTTAGAGTTTGA
>CAZNOE010000665.1:0-3895 GCA_964574525.1 uncultured Bifidobacteriaceae bacterium | reverse complement strand
GGGCATTTTTCGACTCGCGGATGTAGCTGCCTTCGCGGGCGAACCAAAGCACGATTAGATCGGTGCCGAGATAATTGGCCACGTCAATGCAACGGAGCGAACGTTCAATGGCGTACTGGCGGCATTTCGGATCGTTGCTTGTGTAGCCTCCGTCAATCGTGCGCGGATCGAACCAGAGTCTCGGCGCAACAATCTCCGCGGCGATGCCGGAGTCGGAAAGCTTCTTCTTCAAGTCCTTCGCCTCCTTCCGCACCTGCGCGGCGGACTTGGCATCAATCTCCGGCACCGCATCGTCGTCATGAAACATCATCGCGTCGAAGCCGAGCTTCTTGAGTTGGGCCAGCTTCCAGTCAAACGTTTGCGGCGGGCGGGTGGTGGGACCGTAAGGATCCGCACCCTCGCTGATGTTCCACGGACCGAAGCAGAATTTGTACTGGTGGGGTTTTGCCATAATGGGCGTGAGCCTAGCGAGCCGGAACGGAAATTCAAAATGAAAAAAAATCATGGCATTGCGAAAGGTTGAGCGTAGAATCCGGTTCATGGCGAAGACCCGAACAAAACCCGGGAAGCCGAAAGCAGCCTATCCCCGCGTTACCTTCCTCGAAGGCCGTGGCGATTTGCCGATGCTCGAAATCACCACGCCGTGGAGCAGCGCCGAGATTTATCTCCACGGCGCACAGGTGACGCACTTCAAGAAACACAACGAGCCGCCGCTGTTGTTTCTCAGCCAATGCAGTTGCTTCGCTCCTGGCCAGCCGATTCGCGGCGGCATTCCGATCATTTTCCCCTGGTTCGGCAAACCCGCTGGCAAAGAAACTCAGCACGGCTTCGCCCGCATCCGGGATTGGGAACTCAAGGAAATGGCGATGACCCCCGACGGCACGGTCAGTGTGCGTTTACACATGCCGGAATGGCTCGACTCGCCTGAATCTCCGGACTGCGCCTTGGAGTATCGAGTGACTGTTAACGTCGCGCTCACGGTCGAATTAGTCATTATGAACCGATCCGGTCGCGAATTCACATTCGACAACTGTCTGCACACCTATTTCACCGTGGGCGACATTGGTGCGGCGAGCATCGTTGGCCTCAAGGGTGTGGATTACCTCGATCAACTCGCCGGCTTTGCGCGGAAGACAGAGACGCGCGGCGCGATTCGCGTTTCATCGGAAGTGGACCGTATCTACGTTGACACACCGCATGCAGTGGAAATCCGCGATGAATCACTGCGCCGGACAGTTCGCGTCGAGAAAGAAGGCTCGGCCTCGACCGTGGTATGGAACCCGTGGATTGCGAAATCCAAGGCGATGCAGGATTTCGGCGATGAGGAATACAAGCAAATGGTCTGTGTCGAGTCCGGCAACGTGGCCTCAAACAAGATCAACTTGTCGCCCGGTCAGACCTCGCGGCTGAAACTCAAACTCAGCAGTGCGAAGCTGAAGTAGAGATGTGCGAGGCTCAGTCACTGTGCCGGACGATAAAGACCCTTGCCTCTCAAGTTGGGAGAAACCAAAAGCGTACCTAAGGTGTTCACATTCACATGAGCAAAAGGAACATCGCTTTCGTTGGTCTCCTTTTGGCAGTAGTACTGGCTTCTGCGGTTTTGCTATTCAGGGCGCCCGCGGCCACATCGCCTTCGATTGCGTTCATAGGCTTCACCAACAAATCTCCCGGCTCGGCTCAAGCGCTCGTTCGCTTCAGCAACTGTGAGCAAAAGCGGGTTTCCTGGAATCTCTACTCAATGGCCAAAATGACAGAAGCAGGCTGGCGTTTCGTAGATCCTCCGGTGGTTCACACCATTTATACGAATTATGAAACTACACGCTCGTCGTTTGTCGTCGGCATTCCCGTGCCGTCATCGACCGAAGCGTGGAGACTAATTTTCCATTTTCAGGAGCGCGCTCCAGGAGCACGCGGCGGGTTCGACCGCCTGAATGAACTCTATGAGCATTTATTTACGCGGCACGTCCATTTGCGGTACAACGGGGGCGTGTATTTCTTAACCAATGACTGTCCGGAATTGTCCGCTAGTGAGGTCAAGCCACGGAATTGACCTGCCGCTGAGATTATCGCGCACACTCGCAACTCCGTCAGGAGCAGAATCTTTGTAGGATCAGCGCCGCTCTAGTTCATCTGAAGGAATTGGACAGCGTCGGCCACCACGTAGCCGGCCGTATTGGTGTTGCGGATCGTGACTTTGGTAACCTCGCCTTTGGGCAGCCGGAATTTTCCCAGCGAAACGACGCCTTTGGTTTCCGGGTCGCGCTGGTCCACGACGATGGTGGTGGTGTGCCCATCAACAGTAACTTCGACCGGAACGTTCGTGGCGCGATTTGGGTGCGGCGGGAAGAGGAGAACGACTTCGTATTCTTCGCTCATCGGAATAACAGGCGTGAACGTGATGGAGCATTTGCCTTTATCGGAGTTGTTGTCGTGCAGGTAGCCATTGCCGAGTGCACCCCACCCGCTTACCGACGAGTCGGTCCAGTTTCCGCCTTTCGCGGCCTCGGCATCATCCACCAAAATTCCGCGAAGCGGCTGCGGGTAGCCGGCACCAGACGGCCTGGCTGGGGACGATTTCCATTCGAGCACCTGCTTGTCGGCCACCAAGCGCGCTCGCAGTTTTTCGTAGTTCACTTTTTGCACGGCCACCTTGTCGTCCAGCGCAAAAGCAGCGGCGGTAGCGGCGGATTGTCCGAGGATCATGAACACCGGCTCCATGCGGATCGAGCCGTAGGCAATGTGCGTCGCGGAATGGCAAATCGGCACGAACAAGTTGTCACACTCTCCAGTCTTCGGCACGATCGAGCGATACGAGATGGGGTATGGCGGAAAGCCGCCGACTTGGACGTCGCCTTCGTTTGCAGCATGGCCGTCCTTCACGAGGCGCTGGCAATTGTGCGAGTCCATCGTGTAAGCCGCGAGGCTCACCGGGTCTTCGGCAGTCACCTTTCCGCGGCAATTGTGCTCCGTCATCACGTAATCGGAAATCATGCGCCGCGCCTCGCGCACGTAAAGCTGATGTGGCCAGTTGCCGGTGTCACGGAACTCGTCCTTGGCCGGTCCCCAGTCCTGCATTTCCCTCCGCATGTTTTCCGGCACGCGGGGGCTGGTTGCGAGGAAATAAACAAAGCCGCGAATGTAATCCTCGTGAGCCTTCCAGATTTTTGCTCGCGTAGCGTAATCGGCGTTCGGGTAATCGTAGTTCGCGCCGATGAAATCCGTGGAGAACCCGCCGTTGTTGTTGATGTCGGTCTTGCCGTTGGGTAGCCAGATTGGATTCCAAAACTGATCGAGGACCGGCTTGCGGCCCGCGGCGACGAGCGCTTCGAGGTATCGGGCGAGCAACTCATACTTCGCGGGGTCGTAGCTTTCGGGTCGTGTGTGCGACAGACGGTTCGCCGGATTCTTCGTGTAGCAGAGCCGGAAGTTGTACGCCTGGACGCAATGATCGCTCGCACCCGGCTTGCCGCCGTCGCCAGACTGGATGAATGGCAGGAGACCGCTGCCGGGATCTCCCGGCTTCATGTAAGGGTCAACGGGTACGAGGAATTGATGTTTCGGCGTCTCGGCGCGAATGCCGTTGATCGTTTCGTTGTATTGGGCATTCGCCTCGCGGCCAACTGTGTAACTGACGCCTGCCTTCATCAGCAAATCGCCTTCGTAGGTCGCATCAATGAACATCTTCGCGCGATACAGCTGGCCGCTCCACATCGCAATTTCGGTGATGCGCCCGCCTTTCTTTTTGACCGAAGAAAGACGTTGCTCGAAATAAACCGGCACATTGGCCTCCTTGACCATCGCGAACAGAATATCCTCCGCGACGTGCGGCTCAAACGTCCACATCGTGCCATCGGGCGATTTCAAATCAGCGAGGGTCGCGCGCGTGGCCCGCTTC
>CAZNOE010000664.1:0-3896 GCA_964574525.1 uncultured Bifidobacteriaceae bacterium | reverse complement strand
TTTCACCGGACACGTTTCAAAAACCGCCCTGCTGACCAGGTTGCTGCCGCTCAGCGTCGCGTCCTTTTTCGGCACGGTTATCGCCGCCGCATCTTTCTTCCCCACCGGCTACGACTGGCGGGTGCACGTCATGTCGGACCTCACCTCGCCGCGCAAGAATCCGCAGGGCTGCTGGGTTGCGTCGCTCGGCATCATGGCGGCGATGCTGCTGGCCCTGCCCTTCGCCGGCTACGTGGCGAAACGCTTGCACGCCATCACGCCGCGCCTGGCGCGATCGGCCGGTCTGGCGTTCGCATTCGGCTTTGCCCTGATGTCACTCGCGTTGGCGGCGCAGCTCGCGCAACCAGTCATTGGCCTGCGGTGGCTGCATCAATTGCTTGCGGTCGGGGCGGCGGGGAGCTTCATCCTCGGGATGCTCTGCGGCTGCGTTTGCGCTCTCAAAGATCGCCTCCGCAGTTTCGGCGGACAAGGATTGCTGCCTGCCGCTCTCGCGTTTTACTGGGTGTCGCTCACCCTGCTGCCGATGGGCTGCCTGGTCAGCATCGGAGCCCTGATGCTGCTGGGGCACCAAGCGGGTCAAACGTGGGCCGAAGACTTACGCCAGTCGTTTCGGCACACCATGCTGTGGCAACTGGCTTTCTGGGAATGGATCGGCGCCGTGCTGGCCTTTGCGTTTCTCATCGGCTCGGTGCTGCTGTTGCCTGTTTCGTGCTGGGCAAGGAGAAAAGGACCGCGCTCCGTTTCGGGACTTGCTTTGGCCATGCCGGCACGAACCGTGACGCAATGAAAAACATTCTCCAGTTTTTGCGGACGACGCTCGTGGGCGGCCTTTTATTCCTGGCCCGAGAAACACAACGATGAAAATGAAAATCACGCACGGACAATACTCCAAAGCCGCCGCACTTGCTTGTGGCCTGGCGGCGGGTTTGATCTGCGCGCCGGGCGCGCGCGCGCAGGACGACGATATCGGCAACGAGTATCGGCTCACGCTTTTCCCGTATCACCGCATCAGCGATCAGGCGACCGGCTTTGGCTATCTCGGTTACGTCAACAACCCGGAAAAGGATTACCAGACTGGATACCTCGGTTGGGGCGTGAACTACACGCTCAATCGCTCGGTCCAGTTGTGGGGCGGGTTGATCGGCACTTACACCGACAATGAGGTCAGCGCGGACAAGCTTGAATTGAGGCCGTTTGTGGGCGTGAAGCTGTTTGTGCCGAACGACATCAAGTGGAACATCTACAACTTCACCCGCTACGAGGACCGTGTGATCCAGGATCAGGATACCCACAACTGGACGCATACGCATCGCATTCGCAGCCGGTTCGGCGTCGAGTTTCCGTTGACCTCGCGCGAGAAATCCTGGCAGCCGAAGACATGGTATGGGCTGGCGGACGTGGAGCCGTTCTACCGGTTCGACAAGGACACGATTGACCCGTTGCGCGTGCGCGGCGGCATTGCCTACATCGTGAGCAGCCGCGTCCGCGTGGAGTTCATCTACCACGCTCAGTTCACGCGCCCGGCCGGCAGCAGCGGCCTGGAATACACCGACAACATTTTCCGCATCAACATCAAGATCGCCCTGAACAAGGGAATCCTGCAACGGGTGTTCGACGGCGGAGATGCGGATGATTGACGCGGTTGCAATGGATTTACTGACCAATGAAACCACCAATTCAACCGGAGCAAACAGAGGGAACGGAGCGAACGGAGATGAACTCCAGAAGAATCTCCCGGAGCGAACAAATGAAATGAACCCGAAGACTCAACAGGAGCAAACAGAGATAACAGAGAACGGAAAGGAAATCTCCGTTTCCTCTGTTTCCTCCTGTTCAAATTCGGCTGCCTGCCGGCACGAACCGTGACGCAATGAAAAACATTCTCCAGTTTTTGCGGACGACGCTCGTGGGCGGCCTTTTATTCCTGGTGCCGATCATTGTGCTGGTCATCATCCTCGGCAAGGCGTTGGCGCTCGCGCACAAGATCGTGGATCCGCTGGCGGCGCACATCCCCATCGAGTCGGTCATTGGCTTACGGACGCCGGCGCTGCTGGCCATCGGCGCGCTCGTGCTGTTCTGTTTCCTCGCCGGGTTCTTTGCGCGGACCGCGCCCGCCCAAAAGATCGTCAGCGGGCTGGAGGCGGCGGTGCTCTCGAACGTGCCCGGCTATGAGTTTCTCAAGGGCATGGGTGAGAGCATGCTGGGCGTTCAAAAGCAGACGGGGCATCAACCGGTCCTCGCACGGATCGAGGATGCCTGGCAGATCGGCTTCCTGGTTGAGCGGCTCGAGGGCGGGCACGTGGCGGTGTTTGTGCCGGGGGCTCCCAATCCACAGTCCGGATCAGTCTATTTCATGACCCAGGACCGGATCAAGACGCTTGAACTTCCGGCGGCTGGGGCCTTGAAATGTCTCAAACGCATGGGGGCGGGATCCAACGCACTGCTGCGCGGCTATCTGTCATCTTCCAGCCAATCGGCAGCAGCATCAGTTGTGACTGGAGAATCTGCTCCAATCTTGAAACCATGAAACAACCCACGACAAAAAATGAGAACCCCTAGCACTCAAAATCTCATGACGTGTTCTGTCGGGGTCAACGCGGCGGGCGCAGTGGCCAAACTTGGATGAAGCGCGCGCGATGAAATGCAAAAAAATCCTGCGCTTGGTCGCGGGCGCTTTGATTTGGGGCGGCCTCGGGTTGGGGACGCTCTGGGCGACAACGGCGCTTTACTTTGACGTACGAATTTCGTGGCTGCGGCTTCCGCTCGCGGCTGGTTATGCATCAGGAATTTTGGCGGTTTGGGTTTGGGTTTTCCGTCCAGGGAAGGCGGTTGTCACTGGAGCAAGTTTTATAGTTGTCCTCACTTGGTGGTTTTCATTGCAACCGTCGAACAACCGCGACTGGCTGCCGGATGTGGCGGTGTTGCCTTACGCCGACATCACCGGCAACCAGGTCACCCTCCACCACATCCGCAATTGCGGCTATCGCACCGAAACCGATTACGACGTGCGCCACTACGACAAGACCTTCGACCTCGACAAGTTGCGCACGTTGGACCTGTATCTGGTCTATTGGGGTTCGCCGAACATCGCGCACACGATGGTCAGCTTCGGTTTCGACCGCGGCGATTACGTCTGCATGTCCATCGAGACGCGGAAGGAGAAAGGCGAGCGTTACTCGGCGGTGAAGGGTTTTTTTCGCCAGTTTGAACTGACGTATATCATCGCCGACGAGCGCGACCTGGTGCGCCTGCGGACCAACTACCGGCAGGGGGAAGACGCTTATCTCTACCGCGCGCGCATGACGCCGGAGCAGGGCCGGAGACTTTTCCTGGATTATCTGCGCCGCGCCAACGAACTGCGGGAACGGCCGGCGTGGTACAACGCGCTTACGGACAATTGCACGACCGCCATCCGCACCCAACGCGCCGCCGCCGATCGCGCGTCGTGGGATTGGCGGATGCTCGTCAACGGACACCTCGATGAACTGATGTATGAACGGGCCATGATCGCCACAAACCTGCCGTTCGCGGAACTGAGGAAGCAATGTCACGTCAATACGCGCGCCCGCACGGCGGACCAGTCCGCGGACTTCTCACAACTCATCCGCCAGGGACTGCCTGATCCGAACCTATGAATCTGAAATCAGAGAACGATCCATCGAGATCAAAATGCGGCGTCAAGCCCCGACCCCGGCATTCGGGATTTGCTCCGGGTTTTGCGTTCGTAATTCTGGCGCTCTTGCTGGCCGGCTGCTCCAGCGCGCCGGTTGGTGCGGACCGCGTGACTCCACGCAAAGAAACGGTGAAGGCTTCCACAAACTCCTGCGGACGAGGCTCGTGGGCGGCGTTCTGTTCCTGGTGCCGATCGTCGCGCTCGTCTTCATCATCGGCAACGC
>CAZNOE010000663.1:0-3900 GCA_964574525.1 uncultured Bifidobacteriaceae bacterium | reverse complement strand
GTTTGGCATGAACGGCGTTGCCTACCCGCAGGATCACGTCCTGGATATCAATCGGCTTATTCAAAAAATCGTTCGCGCCGGCTTGAATGCCCATCAGCCGGTCCCCGCGTTCGGAGAGGGCCGTGATCATCAGAATCGGGAGGTGCGCCGTCCGCGCGTCTTTTCTCAACCGCCGGCATACTTCGTAGCCGTCCATCTTCGGCATCATCAGGTCGAGCAGAATGGCATCCGGCGGACGCGCGGCAATTTTCTGCAGCGCCTGCATTCCGTTTTCGGCCTCCTCAATTTCGTAGCCGCACGCTTCCAGCGGGTCACGCAGCAGCGTGCGGTTTTGTTCTTCGTCATCCACGACCAGCACGAAGCCGGGCGAACGCGTTGGCCCGGTGGCCGAGGGTTTGATATTTGGGATTTCACCTGGCATAGTTTTTCCCTTCAGCGGGTTGTTGGTTGTTTGCGCAAGTTGGCCGGCGCAATGAAGCGCGTTATGGTCGCTATGAAGGTTCGGGTGTCGATGGGTTTGGTCAGATAGCCATCGCAGCCTGCCTTCAGGGCGATTGTTTCGTCGTCCTTCATCGCGTTGTCTCAATTACGGTGCTCGTTGTGTTTTTGTTGATCGTCTTCCCTCCGTCGCAACCGGCACAGACTTTTTGCCATCCGGGCTGGTTGCCAACGGTCAAACAGTCGCACAAAGGCAAATCAAGCGGTATCGGCGGAAGACTGGAAGTGATGTCAGGTTCTGTCTGATAAGGGGCATCGAGAAATGAGCTTGTCAGTCCGAACCTCTCCTCCGGGGCGCGGTCGGTTTTAGGAAGCTTGCAAGGAAGCCGCGCTCTGATAGTTGACCGGGGGCTTAATTATCCGAAATGACCGTGACCGTCAGGTTGTCCCGGTAGGTTCCCGCCGGCGCGTTGCCGATTTCGCCGATGATGACAAGGAGTTCGTGGCGGTCGCCATTGCGGTCGGTTAGCCGGTTGCTGCGCGAGAGAGGATCGTCTGCTCGGTGCGCCAGAGACTGACCGCGGTGCCTCCTGGCTGGAGAGCGTAAGGAATGGTCACGGGAGTACGCGGGTCGATGTTTTTCATGACCCCGCCGTTCTCCGACTCCATCGTGACATGGTAACCGGCGTTGCTGCGCACCCGCATATCAAGCACGCTACGTGGGTAAGAAAAGCACCAGTTGTCCAGCCGTTCAATCCCCCAAAATCGTGTAGGTGACCGTTGCCCGCCCGTTGCTGCTGCGGCTGCGGTACACCAGATCGCAGTGCCCAGCCTCACAAAAGATGTCAGAGACAACCACTTGGGCGCTCGACCCCAACGCTACAGTGCCCGCACTGCGGGCGGTGCCGCTCTCGTTCACAGCGCACAGCGTCAGGTCAGGAATACCGCCATCGCTTATGGCGGTGATCTTGGTTCTGCAGTTGGCCCTCCAAGCCAAACCATTGCCCCAAATTGTCATCTTGCCGTCCTCAATTTTGACCAGAGACTTGTCGCCCATCGGTGCGCCGTTCTCGGTGACCGTCACGACAGCTATGGGGTCAACTCGCAAAGTAATGGTCACCGAGGCGCTGGCGCTCGTCGTCGCACTCCCGTAAACAACGGGAGCAACCAGACAGAGCACCAGGATCAGGAAAATCAGGCGCATCGTTGCGATTTCTTTGATGCCATTCAACATATGGGAAAACTGACAGGAAAGTCGCGAGGCGACAATTGGGGCTGTCCCTGATTTCACCCCCGGTGCGCAACCTAACCCGTGCCCGTATTTCCCCACAGGCAGGTTTCCGTTCTTGAAACCGTTTCGAGATAAAGGGCTGAGTATGGCAGGGCGCTCCCATTCAGGGTGGGAGATACACGGCATGGTTTAGCCGGAACCGATTCAGTTACTTTGGGGAGGGTGGGCGTCACGCCCGCCGTTTTCGGCGTCTCGCCGAAAACATTTCGCGGCGGGCAAACTGCACCATTTGGTGTGAGGACGACGCGCAAGAGCCAGTCGGCGAGACGCCGCCTGGAGCGACCGGGAGGGTCGCGTTCCCCATTTTTCACCGCATGGTTCCGGCTTAGGCAGTGACCCACGCAAAGCCACGCTGCGTGCGCGGAGTCTGTGGCACTGATGGCAGACCTAATTATCCGAAACGACGGTGACCGTGATGTTGTCCTGGTAGGTTCCCGCCGGCGGGTTGCCGACCTCGTCGATGGTAACCAATAACTCATGGCGGTCACCATTGCGGTCGGTCAGCCGGCTGCTGCGCGAGAGGACGGTCTGCCGGGTGCGTCCCAGGCTGACGGCGGCGCTGTTTATCTGGAGCGTGTAAGGAATCGTCGCGGGATGACGTGGGTCAATGTTTTTCATGACCCCGCCGTTTTCCGATTCCATCGTGACATGGTAACCGGCGTTGCTGCGCACCCGCATATCAAGCCCCCTGGCTTTGCCTTTTTCCAAATTCCCGAAATCCAGGCGGTGGCCCTTGGCCTTGGCGTCGAATGGCGAGCCGGGTTCGCCCAGCGACATTTCCGCCACGGAATCCACCCGAATGGAGAAAACCACTGTCTTGGCGTCCTTCTCGACGTAGCTGTCCCGCGTCCCCTGGTAAACCGTGATCTTGATTGGCTGCGTGTAGAATCCCGACGGCCTCACCTGTTCGGGCGACACCAGAACCACATAGCTTAACTCCTTGACGTCTTCGCCGGGGCCGAACGCCCCGCTAAGGACCTCGCTGGCCGTGGCGCTGGGCAGATCGCGCAGCGCGGTCCGGCGTGTCACCGAATCGTAGATTTCATATCCTAGACTGTCGCCGCCATGAGCGGCCCGCCGTTCGGAACCCGCCGCCGCGACACTGCCGAACGTCACAAAGAACGGCACTGGCTCGCCGGCAAGACGCACCTTGAAATAGACCGTCTGCGCATATTCCCCCGAATCAAACACGTCGTAAGCGACCCGCGTCCCGCCGTGCCAGTCAATATTGTCAACCTCCAGCCGCAGTTGGGATTCAGCGGCACTGGCGCCGAACGACCACAGGCACAAAAGCAGAATGACTGCGCCTCGTCCGATGGTTTTTTGCCGGTTCATGCTTAAGTTATTTGTCTTTGTTGTTGTCATTTCTGTCCTCCGAATGCGCCGCCGCCGGGAGCGCCAGTTTACCGATGTCATACAGCCCCGCTTTGCCCTTGGGAATCTCAAAGCGCACCGTCGTTGGTGCTTCACCGAAGAGGCGCAGTTCAAACGCGCCGGGCTTGAGACCCTCAGCCATGAATTTGCCTTTCCGATTGGTGAACACCTCAATCGGCGTCATCTTGGGTTCGCTCAAGGAAATAATTTCCCCGGCTTGCAGGGAAACCGGAGCGCCTTCAGCCGTCTCGAGCACGCCGCTCAACAGCACGGTCGCTCCGGTGCCGACGCGAAGGACGGTGCCGCTTTTGTAAGTGGGCCAGACCGCACGATCGCTCGGACCCAGTTCAAAGCCCAGTGGCAAATCCGGAGCGTCAATGGTTACCTTGCGCACTTGATACGAGCTGAGGCTGGGCAGGACTGCCGGCCCGAGCCAGTCCGCGCGCGCGGCGTACGAGTCGCGCACCCGATCCACGCCAATCTTCTGGCCGGCCAACTCCGGATGCGGAACGATGATGGCAAAGCTGTCCTGCACGGGCCGCGAGACGGCGAACTGGCCATCTGCATAGACCAGCGCAGTGCCGAGCCGGACACTGGTGCGGCTGTCGAGGTTTTCGGAGGCGGAGCTGGGCGTGGTGACGTCGTGGGCCAAGCTGGCCTCGGCCCGGTAGCCGTTATAGCGCAAACCGCCGTAGGCGTTGTAATCATCGGGCCGGCGTTGCGCACCCACATTGGCGTCCAATCCGCCGACGGGATTCAACGCGTGGTATTGCCAGTCGGCCCGGCTGGTTTCCGTG
>CAZNOE010000662.1:0-3902 GCA_964574525.1 uncultured Bifidobacteriaceae bacterium | reverse complement strand
TCGGCGCCGAGCGGATGCTGGGCTACACGGCCGCCGAAGTGATGAACAAGATCACGCCGGCCGATATTTCCGATCCGCAGGAAGTGATCGCGCGTGCCAAGGCGTTGAGCGTCGAACTCTCCACGCCGATTACGCCGGGCTTCGAGGCCTTGGTGTTCAAAGCCTCACGCGGCATCGAGGACATTTATGAATTGACCTACATCCGCAAGGATGGCAGCCGCTTCCCGGCGGTGGTGTCCGTCACGGCGCTGCGCGACGCTCAAAACGCCATCATCGGCTATCTGCTGATCGGCACCGATAACACCGCGCGGAAACAGGTGGAGGCGGATAAGACAAAACTCGATCAACGCCTGCGCGACCAACAGTTCTACACGCGCTCGCTCATTGAATCGAACATCGACGCGCTGATGACCACGGATCCCTCGGGCATCATCACCGATGTCAACAAGCAGATGGAAGCCCTCACAGGTTCCACCCGCGATGAATTGATCGGCGCGCCTTT
Organism: uncultured Bifidobacteriaceae bacterium; assembly: GCA_964574525.1. GTDB lineage: Bacteria > Verrucomicrobiota > Verrucomicrobiia > Limisphaerales > JADLHS01 > WYBW01. The sequence continues at coordinate 3,400 of CAZNOE010000662.1, read as the reverse complement.
CAAAGACTATTTCACCGATCCGGACCGCGCCGAAGCCGCCATCAAGCTGGTGCTCAGCGAAAGAAAAGTTACCAACTATGAGCTGACGGCTCGCGCGCGCGACGGCAAGGAAACCGTCGTGTCGTACAACGCCGCAATTCTTTACGATCGCGACCGCAGATTACAGGGCGTGTTCGCCGCCGCGCGCGACGTCACCGAATTGAAACGGTTCGAGCAGACGCTTCAGCAAAAGAACGCCGAGCTGCAGAGCACGAAGTCCACCGCCGAAAAAGCGAATCTCGCGAAATCAGATTTCCTCTCGAGCATGAGCCATGAGCTTCGCAGCCCGCTTAATGCGATCCTGGGCTTCGCCCAACTTATGGAAACGGCCTCGCCGCTGCCGAGTGCTTCCCAGAAGGACAGCATCGATCAAATTCTAAAGGCGGGTTGGCATCTGCTGACGCTCATCAATGAAATCCTCGACCTTGCGCGCATTGAGTCGGGCAAATTGACTCTTTCACCGGAGCCCACTGCCTTGTCGGAAGTTTTGAGCGAATGCGAGGCGATGATCGATCCGCAGGCCAAAAAGGTTGGCATCGTCATGGCCTTCCCTCATTCGGAAATTCCTTATTTTGTCCTGGCCGATCGCACGCGCTTGAAGCAGGTGATTATCAATCTTCTCTCCAACGCGATCAAATATAACGAAGCGCAAGGCACCGTCATCGTGGACTGCGCGGAGACGACGCCCGGACGCATTCGCGTCAGTGTCAAAGACTCAGGCGCGGGCTTGCCGCCCGAAGAAGTGGCGCAGCTATTTCAGCCGTTCAACCGCCTCGGGCAAGAGGGCGGTGGCCAGGAAGGCACCGGCATTGGTCTGGTGGTGGCGAAACAATTGATCGAATTGATGGGCGGAATGATCGGCGTCAAAAGCGCCGTCGGGGTGGGCAGCGAATTCTGGTTCGAGCTCAACGCCTCCGCGGAGCCCGCGCTTCCGATTGAAAGCGCCAGCCCCGCTCACGCCCATCCATTGCCGATCGAGAGGAGCGCGCCCCGGCGCACGCTGCTCTATGTTGAGGACAACCCAGCCAACCTTAAGCTCGTGGAGCAACTCATCGCGCGCCGTTCGGACTTGTGCCTTCTGACCGCAGGCGACGGACTTACTGGCATTGCCCTGGCGCGGGCGCATCTGCCCGAAGTGATTCTCATGGATATCAATCTTCCTGGTATCAGCGGCATTGAAACGCTCGCAGCCCTCCGCGCCCACCCGCTCACCGCGCACATCACGGTCGTCGCCCTCAGTGCGAATGCCATGCCGCACGACATCGAGAAGGGGCTGGAAGCGGGATTCTTTCGCTATCTCACGAAACCGATCAAGGTCGTTGAATTCATGGATACGCTCGATGTCGCGCTCGAATGCGCCCAAATGGGGATTCGCCACCGTAATGAAAGAACGCCCCAAGGATGAAGTTACTTAAAACCGTTCTGGTCATTGACGACGATCCCGCCGCCTTGAAGATAGCCGCCACGCGGATCGAGGCCGAAGGTGTTCGCGCCTTAACTGCTAATAACGGGGCTGAAGGCGTGAGCATTGCCAACGAACATATTCCGGACGTGATCGTTCTAGACCTAATGATGCCCGGCATGCACGGCTATACGGTTATCCAGGAAATCCGCAACAATGCGAGCTTGAACCATGTTCGCATTCTAGTTAGTTCAGCCAAAACCTATTCGTCGGACATCGAAAGGACGCGCAGGCTCGGGGCGGATGGATATTTGAGTAAACCGTACGATCTGCAGGTGTTTTGGAGCATGATCGCGGAACTTCTTGGGGACACCCAGCCTGCTTTTACCGTTCGGTTCTGGGGCACGCGGGGTTCTATTGCCACGCCGGGACAGGCCACAAATAAATACGGCGGCAATACCGCCTGCACGGAGGTGCGTTGCGGCGATCAGCTGCTGATTATCGACGCGGGCACGGGCATTCGGGGCCTCGGATTGGCGCTCCTCGGCGAGTTTAAGCAAAAACCAATGAAGGGCCACATTTTCGTGGGGCACACGCATTGGGATCACATCCAGGGCTTCCCATTCTTCGCTCCCGCTTTTGATCCCGCGAATGAGTTCACCATTTATAGCCTCCACGGCGCCGAAAAACCGCTCCAAAAGGTTTTCCGGGGCCAGATGGACAGCGACTATTTTCCCGTCTCGCTCAGCGAAATGAAAGGAACCTTGAACTTTCACGAATTGGAGGCAGACGTGCAGATCGGTAAAATAAAAGTTTCGTTCAAATTTCTGAATCATCCCGGCCTTGCCGTCGGCTTTCGCATCACGTTCGCCGGACGAACGGTTGTTTATCTGAGCGATCATGAATCGTTCGGGCGTCTGTCGCCGCCAGGATCGGGGCGACACCCGTTGGATGTGGAGTTGGAACAGTTCGCGCAGGACGCCAACCTGATGATTGCCGACGCGCAGTACACCGAAGAGGAGTATGTGCAGCGAAAGGGATGGGGACACAGCACATTTCTCGACGTATTGGAACGCGCCGCGCATGCGGGAGTTAAGTGTGTTGCAATGTTTCATCACGATCCTTCACATGATGATGCGTTCCTCGATGACATTCACACGTTCTGTCAGAAGACGATGGCCGACCGAAACTATAACTTCTCATGCCTTATCGCGCAGGAAGGTGTGTCCATCGAACTCTGATTACAAGCCTTTCACACGCGACCAGTCATATGATTAAAGTAGCAGACATTCTTGCCGCGAGCATCCTGGTCGTTGCCGATCAGGAAGCCAATGTCTCTCTGCTGGAGCAAATGCTGCGCGGTGCCGGCTACGTTTCCATCGCATCCACGAGGGATCCGCACGAGGTCTGCGAGTTGCACCGCAAGAACAGCTATTCCCTGATCCTGCTCGATCTGCTGATGCCCGGCATGGACGGATTCCAGGTGATGGAAAGCCTGAAGGAAATCGAAACGGACGGCTACCTGCCGGTCCTCGTGATCACCGCCCAACCGGATCACAAACTGCGCGCGCTGAAGGCCGGGGCAAAGGATTTCATCAGCAAACCGTTCGATCTCGCGGAGGTATTGATGCGAGTTCACAACATGCTCGAAGTCCGCCTGCTGCATCTGGAAACGAAGAAACTTTATGACCGGGTTACGGCGGAGCAGAAGGTGTCCGAGCGGCTCCTGCTCAACGTGCTGCCCCAAGCCATTGCCGAACGGTTGAAGGCGCGGCCCGACGCCACCGCCGATGGCTTCCCGGAAATCATCGCCGATAGTTTTCCGGAAGCGACGATCCTCTTCGCCGGTCTGCACGACTTCTCGCGCCTCACCGAACGCATGGCCGCCACTGATGTGGTCAAGCTGCTCAACAAAATCTATTCCGGCTTCGACACGCTCATGCAGAAGCTCGGCCTGGA
>CAZNOE010000661.1:0-3905 GCA_964574525.1 uncultured Bifidobacteriaceae bacterium | reverse complement strand
CATCACGCCGCCAAGCAACATCACCAGCGCCGCGCCGATGCCGCAGCGCATAAGCCAGGGTTTGAATTCGCGGTTGGAGTTCACGCTCTGATCGGGCGATGCGCCCGGCGGAATCAAAAATAAAATCTGAAACTGACCGACAACGTTCGTTGGCGTGGCAGTTCGTAGTAGAGATTCAGCGGGTTCAGCCGATAATTCTGATCGGTGATGTTCAGCAGGCCGAGCCGAAGTTCGGCAGTGCGACGATAAAAACGGTAACCGACGAACGCATTGAACTGCCAGAAATCATCACCGGGAATGGCCGGCGTGTAACCGCGATTGGATTGCTGCGACCAGATGGATTCGGCCCGCACAAAAAATCCCGAGGGATGATTGTAGATGGCGAAGAGGTTCAATTGGTGCAAGGTGGCGGTCTCATCCTGATCCACGCCGTTGGCTTTGGCGACGGCCCGAGGAATCTCCTCGAAACGCCCGGTCAGTTGGGCCTGGCTCAACCGGTAACGCCCGCCCACGGACCATTCCCTGCCAAGCAGTTGGTTCAACGTGATGACAAGCGACTTTTCTTCAAAATCGAGCGACTGCCGTGTCTCGGACGGACTGTCGGCCACCGCAAAGAACGCATTGGTAAACACGCCGACGAGCCGTTCGGCCTCGGAAGTGAGCAGTTCGGCTTCGACGCCCAGATAGGTTCCGGTCTTGAATGCGTGATCCAGAGCCAGGCTGGCCGTCTCAAACCGCGTTCCCGGCACCAAGCCCACCGCCGATTCCGGGATGGCGCTGCGGAAAGCCTGGTTGAATCCGGCGACTTGCGTGGGCTCCAGCCGCACGCTCGTGTCATACGACAAGCCGCCGAGAGAGCGGGTATAAGCGCCGCGCAGATGCGTGTTCGGTTCGGGCGTCCAGATGAATCCGGCCTTCGGCGAGACTTGATCGGCATCTCGTTGATCGCTGGTGATGGGCGAGGTGTCAATGTTGCGCGGAAACCGCAGGCGATCGTAGCTCACGCCGGCGGTGAGTTGCAACGTGTCGAGGATTTGCCATTGCTCGTAGCCATAAACGCTGAATCGCACCAGATCCGTGTCCGTCTCTTGCGACTGGACCGAGGCGTTGAACAGATTGGTGATCGTGCTCGAGGTGTTCGCCCAACCGGATTGAAATCGCGAACCCACCACGAGACTTTGGGACGGTGTTTGCCAGATCTGCTGGAGTTCGACGGAGTACGCTTCGAAGTCGCGTTCATAAGCGATAGGAAACGGGAATGCTCTGACTCTGAAAATCTCGCGCGGCTGAACGAAAGTCGTGTATTGAACGAAATTAATCTGGGCCGCCGCGTCCTTCAAAGTCAGCGTATCGTCCAACCGGCCGGCCAGGAACAGCGTGTGGGAACCGGGACTCCACTCGCGATGATAACCGATGAAGAGATTCGGCTCCTGCCGTTCCGTTCCGCGAAACGTCGGACTGGGCGCGCGGACGCCTGGAACCCTGCCGTCGTGGTTGTAGTATTGCGCCACGTCGCTGAACTCGGTGTCGTAGTATTGCGCCTGAAGGAAGACGCTGTCCTGCGGCGTGAGTTGTTGTTTGAACTTCGCGGTGAGCGTCGTTTGTTGCAGATCGTTGTTCGGGCGGTCGCCGTTTTGCGAGCGGTACTCCGCGTCGAGCGCGTAGCTGGTGTTGCCGAACGTGCCGTATTGCGAGCCGCGCTCGAACCAGTCGCCGCGGCTCAAATACTCGGTGCTCGAACTCAAGCCGAAGCGGTCGCGCTCGAACAGCTTCGAGTATTCCTGCTGCGAGACATATTGCGAAAGATTGCCCGCTCCGACCGGCGCGAGCAGATTGGCCACGAGCAATTCACTGAACCACGGCGTCTCGTAGCGCAGGTTGATTTGCTTCGGGTCGCGCAACGCATCATAGCTGTTGGCGAGGAACTGGTGCGCCGAGTAATTGCCGTAGTCGTAGTTCACGGCGCGCGAGGCTTCGCGCACGCTCAAATCCACCATGCCCGCATCCTGGTAAATCGCGGCCAGGTTCGCGCTGCGCACCGCGCGGTCCTGGTCCAGCAGCAGGCGTGAGCGGAACAACCGGCGATTGTCATTCAACTCTTTCGACTTTTCGAGATCGCGCACGGCCTCGTTGATTTCGTTTTCCTGCTGGTCGAGCAGCGCGGAGTAAAGCCACGCGGTCGGGTCGTTCGGGTCGAGCTTCCGCGCGAGCGCGAGTTCCTTGCCGGCGCGGCGATTGTCGCGCGCGTTGCTGAATGCCTTGCCGAGGTAGCTGCGCAGCAGGGCGCGCTGCGGTTCGAGCGTCGCCGCCACTTGCAAATCCTGCACGCCACCGGCGGCGTCGCCCTGCCGGATGCGGACCAAACCGCGTCCCAGCCACGCGTTGCCCAGCGCGCCGTCCACAGCCAGGGCGTCTTCAAAATGCCGTTTTGCCTCAGGGATTTTGTTTTGCGCCGCCAGCAAGAATCCTTTCAGCGCCAGCGCTTCGGCGTTGCGCGGCGAAATTTGGAGGCTCCTTTCCAACGCGTCCAGCGCGGCAGGAATGCGGCCAAAGCTGAACTCCAGTTCGGCCACGCGCGCCCGGCCGAATCCGAAATTCGGAGACTTCGCCACAGCGGCCCGCGCGGCGGCCAGTGCTTCCGCGAGTTCGGAGCGGGACTGCAAATAGTACGATTCTGCGAGCCATTCCGTTGCCAGGGCAGTCGAAGTTTGAAGGTTGAGCGTCGAGGGACGGGCCTGGAACTTCACAGCGGCGATCAGCACACGCAGCGCCTCGGCGAGCGGGGAAGCAGTTTGCAACTGGCGCAATTGGGCCTCAGCTTGTTCGACCTGGCCAACGGACAGCAGCAGTTCGGCCAGATAAACTCTTTCCGCGTCGGAGGCCGGCGCGCGATTCTCGGGATAATTCGCGAGCGCCTGCAACAAATCTCCGGCGCGGTAAGCCTCAAGCGAAGCAGCGAGGGTTTCCTTTTCGGCGGCGGTCAGTTCCAGTTCTCCCAAATCCAGGACCGCAGGGTAGTAAAGACACCATTGAATGATGTTGATGGTTTCAATGACGGCGGTCTTCGCCGGCGCTTTGCCAGGTTCAACAATCGCTTGTTCGCCCGAGGTAAGGTCCAGCGGGCCTTGCGCATTGCTCAGGGCGATCTCGCCGTCAATGAGCGTCACGACGCTTCGCCCATTTTCAGCGACGGCCAGATGAAATTCCGTGCCGCGAATCGCGCCGGAGGCGAGTGGTGTGCGGAATTCCATTTCCGTCGGACGCTCGCGGCTGAGGAAATAGACCGAACCGGAACGGAGATCGAGGAGCGAGTGTTTGCCCGGCGCGGTGGGGGGCTGGATCTGGAACGTCGTGAGCTCGTTGACACGGAGCACGGTGAGATTGGAGAGCCGCACCGTGGCGCGACTGCGCACGCCGGTCCGCAAACGGTCGCCCATGCTGAGCAGCAGATTCGTTCGACCGGGCGACCATTGCGTGCTGCCGGCACGCGCGATTTCGACTTTGCCTTCCACTGTGAGCAACACGGACTCAGATTTCGTTGTCACGGGTGATTGGGCGGAGAGATGTGACGTGAAAAGCAGCCAGCCCACGAGGCTGGTGAGCGCAAGGTTCAAGCTGGCGATCTTCACGCGGTGGTCAGTTCGTTGTTCGCATAGCAAAACGCGATGGGTGACACAAGTTTATCCGCCGGCGCACGGTTCCCGAGTTGACTCAACTTTTGGGGTGCGGTCGCCAAACAAAACCGCGCCCCGCCTGCAGCGCGGCCTGGCTTGCGAAATGAACACACAATTCACTCGTTTTGAGAACGATTGCGCGCGCTGCGGCAGGGACGGCCACGCCCCGCCGACGGGCTAGTGTTCTTTGATTGTCAGTTGTGGGGTAAGATTAAGGCTCAACCACACGAG
>CAZNOE010000660.1:0-3907 GCA_964574525.1 uncultured Bifidobacteriaceae bacterium | reverse complement strand
GGCGGCGGGCCGAACGGCCAGGCCGGCGCCGTGCGGCACGGCATCGCCCGCGCGCTGTTGCAGTTCGATGCGAACCTCCGTTCCACGCTCAAGGCCGACGGGCTGCTCACGCGCGATTCGCGCATGCGGGAGCGCAAGAAATACGGCCAGCCGGGCGCGCGGAAACGCTACCAGTTCTCGAAGCGGTAATTGCACTGGAATCCTTTCTGGACGGGCGCGCTTGCAAATGCAGGCGCGCCCGTTAAAGTTCTGCGGCATGACAATCGAACGAATGAGAGAGCTTCGCCTCGCCCGGCCATTCAAGCCGTTTGCGATTCGCCTGCGCGATGGGCGCCGAATTACAATACGCCGCGGCGATGGTTTTGCCCTATCGCCCGCCGGGCACCGAATCGTCGTCATGGAACCCCGATACCAGAGCATCGAACTCGAATCCATTTCGGACATTACCTTCCCCAAGACATCCCGGCTACGGCGAAAGCGCTGAGGCTGTCAGACTCTTGCGATTATGACCATTGAACAGGTGCGGGAATTGTACGAAGCCGCCCCGTTTCGGCCTTTCAGCGTACACTTGCCTGATGGGCGACAGATTGCGGTTGAGCACCCCGAGTTGGTTTCCTTCTCCCGAAGCGGAAGGTTGCTGGTCGTCACCCACGCGGATGATTCGGAGAGTATCGTGGATTTGCTTTTGGTTTCGGACATCAGCGTCAAAGCGCCGGGGCGCCCTCACGGTAAGGGGCCGTAGCATGTTCCTCACCTGAATTTGCGGCCCCGCTGGCGCACGCCGGCGGGGTTTTTCATTTTCACGGTTCGTAGTATTCAGTATTCAGTATTCAGTATTCAGTGTTCGGTGTTCAGGGTTCAGTGAATTGTCAGACGCTGACGGTGATTGACCGCGAAGCTCCCTGAATACTGAAAACTGAATACTGATTTGACTATGAAGAAAGTCGCTATCATCGGCGCGTCCGGTTACTCGGGCGAGGAACTCGTCGGGCTGCTGTTGCGCCATCCGCATGTGGATCTGGTGAGCGTGACTTCGCGTCAGAATGCGGGGAAGCCGCTCGCGCAAATCTTCCCGAAGTTCGCCAGCCATCCGAAGTCGAAGGCGCTACGCTTCACTGAGCCGAACGCCGAACTGCTCGCGAAGCAGGCGGACGTGGTGTTTCTCGCGCTGCCGCACGGCGTGGCCGCCGAGTACGCCGTGCCGCTGCTGCAAGGCGGTTGCGTGGTGATTGACCTGAGCGCGGATTTCCGGCTCAAGAGCGCGGAGGTTTACAAGGAGTTTTACGCGCACGATCATCCCGCGCCAGACTTGCTCGCCAAATCCGTTTACGGCCTGCCAGAAATTCACCGCGACCAAATCAAGAAAGCCTCGCTCATCGCCTCGCCGGGCTGTTATCCGACCAGCATCCTGCTGCCGGCGATTCCTTTGGTGAAGGCGAAGCTCGTCAATCCGCACAGTATCATTGCCGATTCGCTCAGCGGCGTGAGCGGCGCGGGGCGCAAGGCGGAACCGGATTATTTATTCGTCGAGTGCAACGAGAGCGTCCGGCCCTACGGTGTGCCGAAGCACCGGCATCTGTCCGAGATCGAGGAACAACTCTCGCTCGCTGCCGGCACGAAGATCACGATTCAATTCACACCGCATTTGATTCCGCTGAATCGCGGCATTCTTACCACGCTTTATCTCGCGCCCACGGAGCATTTTAGTGACGACGCGGGCGCGGCGGCGCTCGGCGAAAAAATTACCGCGTGCTACCGCGCGGCATACGGCTCCGAACCTTTCGTGCGGCTGCTCGAAGGAAAGGCGTTACCCGATACGAAAAATGTCGTCGGCACCAATGTCATTGAAATCGCGTGGCGACTCGACCTGCGCACGGGCCGGCTCATCGTGATGAGTGCCGAGGATAACCTCGTGAAAGGCGCCAGCGGCCAGGCCGTGCAGTGCATGAACATCCGGTGCGGATGGCCGGAAACGGAAGGTTTGGTGTGACGGAGCGCCGGTCTCCGACCCGGCAAGCTCCTGTCAACTATCGAAACGCGCCGGGTCGGAGACCGGCGCTCCAATGAAATGAGAATTCCCTACTTTCACGTTGACGCCTTTGCCAGCGAAGTCTTTCGCGGCAATCCAGCGGGCGTCTGTCCGCTGCACGCGTGGCTGACCGATGCCGCGCTCCAGAATATCGCTGCTGAAAACAACCTCGCAGAAACCGCATTCATCGTCGCCCGCGGCAGCGAGTTTGATCTTCGCTGGTTTACGCCCACGATCGAAGTGGACTTGTGCGGCCATGCGACGTTGGCGGCGGCGTTCGTACTCTTCACGGAGCGTGGCTTCAGTGGCGACCAGGTTCGGTTCCATTCCCGTAGCGGGCCGCTCAGTGTCATCCGCGCGGGCGATGTCCTTACCTTGGATTTTCCGTCGCGACCAGCCGCGACATGCGCGGCGCCGGAGGCATTGCTTCGCGGCCTGGGGGCCATACCTGTCGAGGTGAGAAAAGCGCGCGACTACCTCGCCGTGTTCGCGACCGAAGCGGACGTGCGCACATTGAAGCCGGACTTCGTCGCGCTGCGAACGCTCGATTGTCTCGGCATCATCGCCACGGCGCCGGGCGTTGATTGCGATTTTGTTTCGCGTTTCTTTGCGCCCCGCGCAGGCATTGATGAAGACCCGGCCACCGGCTCGTCCCATTGCACGTTGACACCGTACTGGGCGGAGAGACTGGGCCGGACCAGGTTGTTCGCGCGACAGGTTTCCCGACGCGGCGGCGAAATGTTTTGCGAGTTGGCCGGCGACCGGGTGCGCATTGGCGGCCACGCGGTGCTTTACAACCGCGGCGAGATTGAAATGGGTTGAGCGCAGGCTTGATCCATCTTCTACGCGTCGGTCCGGTTGACGTCGCGAGCTTTTCCTCGCGCAAAAAAGGTATCACCCGATCGCGGATGCTGGCAGAATTAACACGGCAAAACGGATGAAATCACATTTCAAGAACATCTCCGGCTCGATCGTCGCGCCAACGGGTTTCCTCGCCAGTGGCGTGTTCTGCGACATCAAACGCCTTGGCACGGGCAAAGGTTCGCACAAGGGCAGGAAACGTGATCTCGCATTGATTGTCTCCGAAGTGCCCGCGACGGTGGCCGGCATGTTCACGACGAACCAGGTGTGCGCCGCTCCCGTCAAGGTCTGTGCCCAACGGGTCAAAGCAGGCAGCGCGCAAGCCATCGTCGTGAATTCCGGCAACGCCAACGCCTGCACGGGCCGGCAGGGCATGAAAGACGCGCTCGAAATGACGGCCGTTGTCGCGAAGCTATTGCACATGCCTACCCGCCACGTGCTCGTCGGCTCCACCGGCCGCATCGGCGTGACGATGCCAATGGAAAATGTGTGGTCCGGCATCAGTGAGGCGGTGGCTCTGCTGGACCATTCGCCCGGCAGCGCGGATCACGCCGCGGAAGCCATCATGACCAGCGACACGCGATCCAAGCAAATCGCGGTCGAATTCGAGTTGGGCGGAAAGAAGGCGCGCATTGGCGGGATTTGCAAAGGCGCTGGCATGATTCAGCCCGGCATGAGCGCCACGGGAAAGCGCCCCGCCGCACAGTCGCTGCACGCGACGATGCTGTGTTTCATCACCACGGACGCGGCGATTGATTCCCGCGTGTTGCAAACCGCGTTGGCGGAAGGCGTCGCCCGGAGTTTCAATCGCATCACGGTGGACGGCGACATGAGCACCAACGATACGGTGCTCGTGCTGGCGAACGGACTGGCTGGAAACAAAAACATCCAACAACCAACATTCAACAACCAACATCGAACGTTTCAGACCGCGCTGAATTACGTCTGTTTGGAACTCGCGAAGATGATCGTGCGCGATGGCGAAGGCGTTCACCGCGTCGTGACCGTGCGCGTGAA
>CAZNOE010000659.1:0-3916 GCA_964574525.1 uncultured Bifidobacteriaceae bacterium | reverse complement strand
TTCAAAGGCAGCAAGACCGGATTGCCCGGCCTGCCCGATTCGCAGGACGATGTTGGCGGCTGGGAGGATTATCCCGAAGTCCATCGCCCTGCTGATCGGGACACCGATCACGACGGGATGCCGAACGATTGGGAAAAGCGCGCCGCACTGAACCCAAACGATCCCGCCGACGGGAACAAGGATCGCAATGGCGACGGCTACACGAATCTGGAAGAATACCTCGGCTGGCTCGTGGGGGAATTTCCGGATGCGAAGAAGTAGTGGAGGCGTCACCCGTGGTGGCCTCAGACTGGAGGGCCAGCGTTCGTGGTGAGACTGGGTTCGGTTCTCCCTCTCCCATCCGATGGGATAGGGCCGGGGTGAGGGCATTTCGGTCTTTCGGAATTATCAAATGTCAGTCGCAAGAAAGAGAGCATCACGTCCCTCTGCTGCGCGGCAGCGTGTCGGTCTGATCGGCTGCGGCCTCATGGGCTTGGCCATCGCCGAACGCTTGCTCGACGCCAGCCATGAAGTCTTCGGCTGGGACATCTCCCTCGCGCAACGAAACGCATTTGAGAAAATGGGCGGCAGACTCGCCGCGAACGCAACTGAAGTCTTCGCGAAATGCGAACGCATCCTCCTGAGCCTCCCCGACGACAGCACCGTCGCGGGCGTTCTCCGTGAGGTGGGTTCCGCGTTACGCTCTGGTCAGATCATCGTAGATACCTCCACGGGCGCGCCCGACGTAACCGTTCGATTGGGTCGCACGCTCGCCAAACGCGGCGTCGCCTATCTCGACGCCACCGTGTCCGGCAACAGCGCGCAACTGCGCAACGGTGAGGTTCTCTTGATGGTCGGCGGCCCAAAGAAAACCTTCGCGCGTTGTCAGGATTTGTTCCGTCTGTTTTCAAAACAGGCGATCCACACCGGCCCGCGCGGCAGTGGCGCAAAAATGAAACTCGTCACCAATCTCGTCCTCGGCCTCAACCGGGCCGCCCTTGCCGAAGGTCTCACCTTCGCCCGCGCGCTCGGACTCGACGGCGACCAGACACTCGCCATCCTGCGCGAAAGCATGGCTTACTCGCGCATCATGGACACCAAGGGCGAGAAGATGCTGCGCGGGGATTTCAAGCCGCAGGCAAAACTTGCGCAACATCTGAAAGACGTGCGGCTCATGCTCGCGGCGGCGGCAGACACAAATGCGAAACTGCCGTTGACCGAAGCGCATCGCCAGTTGCTCGAATTGGCCGAAGCCGCTGGCCTCGGTCAACTCGACAACAGCGCCATCATCCGCGTCTTTGGAGCGCCGGCCTCCGGCCCGGCGCGTTTCAAGGAGCGAAAAGATTCACGCCGGGTCGGAGACCGGCGCTCCGGCCAATGAATCCTTCCGCCTCGCTGTCCCACCCCGCGCGGCTGGTGGTCTTGTTCGCCGCCTTCGCCGGGCTTTTGTTCGACGGGATGGAACTGGGACTGATGCCGATTGCTTCGCTGTCCGTGACGAGAAGTTTGTTGGGGCCACAATTCACCGACAAGCTCGGCGGCGACTGGTTTGCGTGGCTGACAGCGAGTCTCATGCTTGGCGCGGCCGTGGGCGGCATCTGGTTCGGCGCGCTGGGCGACCGCCTCGGGCGGACGCGCGCGCTGGGTCTGAGCGTTCTTTTCTATTCCATGTTTTCTGGCCTCGGATATTTCGTCACGAGTCTGGAACAAATGCTGGCGCTCCGTTTCGTAGTTGGCCTGGGCGTCGGCGGCGTCTGGCCCAACGGCGTCGCGCTGGTTTCCGAATGTTGGCCCAACGTCTCGCGGCCCATCGTGGCCGGCATCATGGGCGCGGGCCTTAACATGGGAATCCTGTTGCTCTCACAAATCGCCCGCATTTGGCACATCACGCCGGATTCGTGGCGCTGGCTGTTCGCGTGGAGCGCAGTCCCGGCCTTGCTCGGCGTGTGGACGCTTTGGCGCGTTCCCGAATCTCCACGCTGGCTTGCATCTCGTAGCCGCCGACGTGAGGAGGAGGAATCTGAAAAAAGCGAACCGTCCGCCTCATCATCTCAGCGGCCACCCTCGCCACTGCGCGAACTATTCCGGCGTCCATTGTTGCGGACGATGCTAATCGGTATCGCGCTCGGCTCGATTCCCATGATCGGCGCGTGGGCGTCGAGCAAATGGATGATCCCGTGGGCGGACAAAGTCGCTGGCGCGGCCCAGCCCGGATACAAGGCAGCCACACAAGGTTACTGGGCCGCAGGCGCGGTGCTCGGCAGTTTCTGCGGCGCGCAACTGGCCAGTGCGATTGGGCGGCGGATTTCTTACTTCCTGATCAGCCTCGGTTCCACGGCCTTGACGTGCGGCATCTTTCTTTTCGCCGCACCGCTGCAAAAAATGTTTCTGCCGCTGGTGCTGTGCCAGGGATTTGTGGCCACGCTTTTCTTTGGCTGGCTGCCTTTGTATCTGCCGGAACTCTTTCCCACGCGCGTCCGCGCCACCGGGAGCGGCATCGCCTACAACGTGGGCCGCTTCGCCACGGCGGTCGGTGTGTTCTTTGCGGGCTGGCTTGTCGCCCTTTTCAACGGCAACATCCCGCAGGTGGGCGCGGTGATGGGACTGATTTACGCGCTGGGCATGATCGCCATCTGGTTCGCGCCGGACACGACGAACAAAACTTTGGATGATTGACTCAAAATGAATTCCCGAACTCGTTTTTCCGACCCGAGTGCCACCCAGCCATCAGCCACCGTCAATCCTTTCGTCCTTTTGCTGTCATTCTTGTCCCTCGCGTCATTCGCTGTAGCCGCCGGAGAATTCGCCGTCGAGCAACGCGACGACCGCCTCGTGATCACGCACGATGGCGCGCCGGTCGCGCATTATGTCTTCAAGGACGCGAAGATTCTCCGCCCCTACTTTGCCCACGTCCACACGCCGGATGGCATCCAGGTCACTCGCAATCATCCGCCCGTCGCAGGCACCGACGCGGCGGACCACGACACGATGCATCCCGGTCTCTGGCTTGCGTTCGGCGACATCAGCGGTCAGGATTTCTGGCGCAATAAGTCCACAATCCGCCACGAGCGCTTCACGTCGAAGCCTCTCGTGAGCAAAGGCCAACTCAGCTTCGCGACCGCAAGCACGATGATCGCAACCAATGGTGAAACGCTCGCCAAACTCAATTCCAGTTTCACACTCCTCACTCTCCTCGATGGCTACCTGCTGACGTGGAATGCCGCTTTCACTCCCGCAACGGATAACTTCGCTTTCGGCGATCAGGAGGAGATGGGCTTCGGCATCCGTGTCGCGACGCCGATTTCGGAAAAGAACGGCGGTCTCGTCAAAAACAGTGACGGCCTGACAGGCGCAAAGAACGCTTGGGGCAAAACCGCTGCGTGGTGCGACTACTCTGGCGTGTTGCGCAATCGTCTCGTAGGCATCACCGTGCTGGCCAATCCAAAGAACTTCCGCTCAAGTTTGTTTCATAGCCGCGACTACGGCCTCGTCGTCGCAAATCCCTTCGGCCAGAAAGCCTTCATCAAAACCGCCGAACCCAGCCGTGTTCCAGTGGAGAGAGGTAAAACCTTCACCGTCTGCTTCGCTGCGTTCATCCACGCCACGCCGACGAACCGTCCGCCAGACATCACAAACGCATTCGGGGCTTTCACGAATCAACAGTGACAGAGCCTGCAATTGTGACTGACAAGCAAACAACGACGGCTGCCACCCTCTCCCTCTCCGCCCATCGGATGGGGGGAGAGGGCTGGGGTGAGGTGGGTTTTCTCGGTTTCCTCGCGTTGATTGCTTTCAACTTCCCGGCAAGCGCCGCGGGTCATTTCTCAGTTCTCCCCCCCGCAGCCTGCGCCCATCACATCGAACATTTCAACACGATGGAAGATGAGAACGTCACTAACTTCATCTCCAATGCTAAATCGTGGTCGTGGTTGCAGCA
>CAZNOE010000658.1:0-3920 GCA_964574525.1 uncultured Bifidobacteriaceae bacterium | reverse complement strand
CTCACGCCGTCGGTCGTGCATTTTCCGGCGCGGGACGCCGAGCCGGTGGTCGGGCATGCCGCCAATCGCGTGCGCGTCGTGAAGCCGGCGGAGACAGTGTATTCGGTGAAGCGCTTCATCGGTCGGCGCGGCGCGGACATTTCGCAGGAGGAAATGCTCGTCACCTATCCGGTCAAAGGTGAGAGCGCCGGGCCGGTGCGCATTCCCATTCACGGACGCGACTTTCTGCCGGAAGAAATCTCCGCCGAAGTGCTGAAGAAGTTGAAACGCGACGCGGAAGCGGCGCTGGGCGAACCGGTCACGCGTGCGGTCATCACAGTGCCGGCTTATTTCAACGACGCGCAGCGCAACGCCACGAAGAAGGCGGGAGAGCTAGCCGGCTTCACCGTTGAGCGCATCATCAACGAACCCACCGCCGCCGCGCTGGCGTACGGTTTGGACAAGCTCAAGGAGAAATCCAAAATCGCCGTTTACGATTTGGGCGGCGGCACGTTCGATCTTTCCATTCTCGAATTGACCGAAGGCGTGTTTCAAGTGCTGGCCACGAACGGCAACACGCGGCTGGGCGGCGATGATCTGGATCGCCGCATCGTGGACTTCCTCATCGAGAAAATCGCGGTCGTAGGTGGACCGACACTCGTAGGACAGGCGTCGCGCCTGTCTCCAACTTCCAATGAAGCGGGGAATTTGAGACAGGCGCGACGCCTGTCCTACTCCGATGAACTCGCCATTCTCTCGCGCATCCGCGAGGCCGCCGAGCAGGCGAAAATCAAGCTCTCCACCGAAACCGAAGTCGAAATCGCGCTCCCATTCCTGACGCCGGATTTCAGCTTCAGTTGCAAGCTCACGCGCGCGGAACTCGAAAGCCTTACGCACGACATCATTTTGCGCACGCGCCAGCATTGCCTGCGCGCGCTGGCGGACGCGAAAATCGAGCCGAAGGAATTGGATCAGGTTATCCTTGTCGGCGGGCAGACACGCATGCCGTTGGTGCGACAACTGGTGACTGAGTGGTTCGGCTGCGCGGAGTTCGAGGAAACGCGCGGCGGCGTCCGCCTCGGCACGGACTATCACCGTCCCGCAGGGCCGCAACTCAACACGTCGCAAAACCCCGATGAAGCCGTGGCGCTCGGCGCGGCGATTCAGGCGGAAATCCTCTCCGGCGGTTTTCGGCACGTGTTGCTGCTGGACGTGACGCCGCTTTCGCTCGGCCTGGAGACCTTTGGCGGTTTGATGAACGTCATCATCCCACGCAATTCGACGATTCCAGTGAAGGCTGGCGAGATGTTCACGACCGCCGTGGACAATCAGCGCTCGATGCTCATTCACGTGTTGCAAGGCGAGCGCGAGCGCGCCAAGGACAATTGGAGTCTGGGCAAGTTCACGCTGGAGTTCGAGCCAGCGCCACGCGGCGTGCCGCGG
Organism: uncultured Bifidobacteriaceae bacterium; assembly: GCA_964574525.1. GTDB lineage: Bacteria > Verrucomicrobiota > Verrucomicrobiia > Limisphaerales > JADLHS01 > WYBW01. The sequence goes on along the minus strand of CAZNOE010000658.1, from coordinate 2,498 downwards.
GTGGGAGTGCAGTTTGAAATTGACGCCAACGGCATTCTGCAGGTCCTCGCGCGCGACACCAAAAGCGGATGCGAAAAAATCGTGGAGATGAAATCCGCCGTGGACGTGGACGATGCGGCGGTGCAGCAGATGGTCGAGGAATCGGTCGAGCACGCGTTTGATGACCTCGCCGCGCGCCGGTGGATTGAAGCGAAGCTGAAAGCAACAGAACTCATCGCTGCGACGCGCAAAGGTCTGGCGGAGTGCGCGGCAGAATTGGACGCAGATTATCAAACGCGGTTGGAGCGGGCCCTGCGCGACGTTGAAACGGCGCTGGCCGCCGAGCATCCCGAAACCAAAACCGGCGACACGAAACAGTTACAGGCTGCGTGCGCCGCGCTCGATGAAACCACCCGGCCGCTGGCCGATTTGTTGATGGACAAGGCGATGGAAGCGATGTTGCGGAAACGCGGTGCGATTTCGTGAGGCCGCCGTTCAGGGCTTGACGAATCTCGGACTGGTCAGCACCCAGAAAATCGCCGCGACGAATGCGAGAATGATGACTAGAAAGAACCCCACAAAAAGCAGGTTTCGATTGTTGCGGACAAACCGCCGCCACTTGCGATGCCGATTCGGGTGGGACTGCATTGGCAGCATCATTCAAAACGGCAACCGGGGCGGCAAGCGCGTTTTTCCTTCAGCCAGCGATTCGTCAAAACGGAGCGCCCTTACTCGGCAAGCAGTTTCTCGACCTTGGCATCCAGACCGTCCCGAGCGTTCATCTCCCTGAGGTTGCCCTTCTTGTCCACGAGCCACATGGTGGGAATGCCGTTGATCCCGTATTGCTGGCCGAATTCGTTTCCGAATCCTTTGCCGTCGAAAAACTGCGGCCATGGCATCTGCTCCTTGGACACGAACTTCTGCAGCTTTTCCTTGTCGTCGTCGAAACTGATGCCGACGATCTCGAATCCTTTCGGGTGAAGTTTGTCGTAAGCCTTCTTCACGTTGGGAATCTCGGCGACGCAAGGCCCACACCACGTCGCCCAGAAATCAATCAGCACCACCTTGCCATTCATCTTGCTGACATCCACCTCGCGACCGTCGAGCGCCGTGAACTTGATGTCCAGCGGTTTGCCCAGCGCGTCCAGTTTGCGGAGCAGTCCTTCCGCCGACGCTTTGACCTCCCCGGCATCGTTGCTGGCGATGATTTCCTTCGCCAACGCCCGAGCCTTGGCTTCGTCGCCGTTCTGTGCCGCGGAAAGCAACAACCGATAACCCTCCTCGCGCTTCGGGAATTCCTTGATCAAGGCGCGCGCCGATTTTTCCAACTCCGCCACGAATTTCGCTTCGTCGGCGCCACGTTTGGCGGTGAGGATGCGGTTCACCGCCTGCATGCGGAGCTTGAAGCGCTCATCTTCGCTCAAGTTTGGGTCATTCAGCTTTTCAGCTTCGATCTTTTGCAGTTCAGCGGACTTGCTGGAGTCTCCGAGGCGGTCGGCCACCTGCAGCATTTCCTGCTGTTTCTGGCGCGCGGCGGCGGCCTTTGCATGGTCGGGAAAGCGCGTGTAAAAATCCTTCGCCTTATCCGCGGCGACGCCAGCAAGACGACCTTGCTCGGCGCGAAACTTTTCCACCTGCTCAGCTGTGGGCCGCTGGCCGCTCCATTCGGCGGGCAATGGCGGCGGTTGCAGTGCCCGCTCCACTTCCTTCCACGCTTTGTCGGCGTCGGTCGGTGGCGAGTTTGTGGCGTCGGCTCGCGCGCACGGCAGAGCGCCTGCCAAGAAAATCGCCGTTACGAAAAACGCGAGGATAAAAATCCATGGCCGGCTTTTGCGGTGTGTTGTCATATCGAATGCTTCAATTCAGTTCCTGCGGCGGTTCCAGCTGTCCTACTTTCTCTCGCGCCGATGGGCTTTGCAACTCCGCTGGTTGAGAGTTGAGAGTTGAGAGAGTGTTTGCGGCCTTTTTCTGATCCCCGCTGGACCGCGCTGGAGAGGCGGACGGCTTGCGTTGACCGGTCGGGAAGCTCAGCCGCGTTTCGCCGCGCTCAGAAGAGCCTGGTCAGTGCGAGCTTCTTGTGCCGGTTGTCAAAGCGAATATCGAAGAGGTCGAAAAAGCCTTCGCGCCCCAGCAGCAAAGGCGTTCGATCCGAAGCGGCATAAAGGCAGGGAATCGGCGGCAACTGAAGTCCCGCGATTTGCAGGCAGAGCGGTCCCTTGAAAGCCTTCATGCCGCGGCCTTCGATTCCAGTGACGGTGAGCACCGGCAAACGGCCAAAATCCAACCCAATCAACTCGCCGAAGGATTTGGGGAGCATCGTGCAATCAGCGCCGGAATCCAGAAGCAGCCGCGCAGGATATACTCCGCTCAGTGTCTGAATGCCAGCTTCCACCACCGGGTAATAGGTCCGTCTCGCGCGGTCGCGGCGAACCGCGTACGGGAAGTCAATAGATGACCACGGTGTCTTTGGGCGGGGTTTTCTCAACGATGGTTTGCGTAGGGTCAATCCGCTTGCGTTT
>CAZNOE010000657.1:0-3921 GCA_964574525.1 uncultured Bifidobacteriaceae bacterium | reverse complement strand
CGTGCCGCGCAACTCCATCAAGCGGCCACGAGGTCCCAATTCAAAAAAAGCCATTGAACTCTATTTGCAAAACCTTGCCCGAAAGTTGGGCCGCGTGCCGACGGAAGAGGAAGTAGGAGCAGAGCGGCCTGAGGTGTTGCGCCAGATTGATCTGACGTATCCCACGCGGGGCGCCGCGTTCAAGCGGGCCAAGGTGGTTTTGGACAAACCCACATGACGAGCCCCATGTGGAGTCACCACTCAGTTGTCGCAAGCTTGAATCAATCTCGCCAATCCTGCCTATGCTCTCCAACCTCTGTTCGCCCGCCGCGTCAAGGAGCGATCCGAACCTCCACCGAGTTGATGAACCATTGGAAGTTGGACACGCTGTGTACCTCCATGTCGTTGGTCAACGCCCGATCGAAATTCCTGGTTCCCACCGTAACAATCGTGTGTCCAGCCGGCACCGGTCCGGAACTGAACAACTGGGCGAAGAAATGCTGCCCGCGAGCCAGGTTCTCCCGGAAGTCGTGTTTGTCATCGCCGTCGCTCTCGCTCGAGAATGTCGACATTCCGGCCAGCGAGGGTTCGGTAACGTTGGGATGAAGCACGTTCATCATTAGAAAGTTGTCCTGATTACAGGATGCGTCCGAAAACCCGAACTCGTCTTCGAAGTCCACGTGGTGGGCGCCAAGTGTGCTCTGGGCGTCGATCAGGACTTCCACCACGCCGGCGATGGGAGCTTCGAATCCAAAGGCGATCTGAGCTTCGGCCGTGGCCCAGGCGAGCTCGATGTCTCCGGCATCGTCGCAATCCATGGTGACCTCGTTGCCCACGAGACCGGCGGAAGGGTCCAGAAAATGACGCCGGTTCAGCCGGAAGTTGTCGTCGGTCTCCGGCAAAAACCGGAACAGGAACCCGAAAAACGGCGGGCGGAATAAGAACCACCGGTGAGGATCGGACGGATCGAGATCCGGCACGAGCGTCCCCCAAGGCAACGGAAACCGGTGCAGCGGTGACAACTTCATCCACGCATCAAGGTTCCTGGTCAGATGGTAGCCCGGGACCACCTTGCCGGCGCCGGCCAGGATATCTTCTAGCCGGTCCTGAAACGGCGCCCGGACCTCTCTCAGCTTCTCCGGGCGGGCCCCCAGCTTCCGAACAAGAGCGTCGATCTTCCGCTGGCTTGCCTTCCGCTGCCGGCCGTAGTCGCTCTCTAATCCTTCCGGAGGCTGCCATAGATCGCGAAACGCGAGACGCTCGCGCCGAATCCCTTCCCGCAATTCGGCGAATCCTTTTGCGCCCAGCAGATCATGCAAGTGCCGGCGAAGATCCCCGGCCAGCGCATCCACCTTTCGCTGGCGCGATTCGTCCGCCTTGCGTTGCCGCTCTTCCTGCTGGCGAATGGCCCTTTCCGCCAACTGGTGAACGTTTGCCGGCACGTCTGTTCGAAATGTCAGTGAGCTTGCTGGTTGCTGCATGATCGCTTCATTCTATACCGGGCAGCGCGTCCCCGCCGGCCGCTCGGCCCGCCTGAAAAACCGCAGTCTGAAAATCAACATAACCGTTCTACGACATTGACTAGCCCGAGCATAGGCAGGATTGGCGAGGGGGGAGCAAGGACGAAGTTCCGGTGAGGGCTAGTCAGCGCCGGTGAATTCTCCCAAGTCAACGAGGTCCCGTCGCGCAAGGAAGACGGAGTCGGTGGGTGAAGTTCCTAAAATGACCTTTCGCTAATAAGCGGGAGTCCATGCGCGAACGGCGGACGCAATTTCCCCCTCCCCCCGCCACCCTGCGGGGACGGGTCGCCCGCGAAAAAAGAGATTCCTTGTCTTGCCCGTCTGTCACCGGCACCGGTCGCCAACCGGGCGCGACAGGATTCGATTGCACCGGGTTTGATTCCCGTCGCAGTGCTGACCCTCACCGCGACGAACGCCGCGCCATCGGCCAACCCAGCCGCCCGTTACCCGCTGCCGGTCTGCGATTCAGCCGGGCGTGGGGTCCCCTCTGCAATGCTCCGGGTAGGCTTCGGTTCGGTTCTGGCGCGGCTTTCCGCAACCGCGGCGAGGGTATCGGGCAGACAGAACGACCGGGGCGAATCAGAGCGGATTGAAACGCGCCTGGGACTACTGCGGGACTTTGGCGAGAATCCAAGGTGCGCAAGTCGTTGAAGGAATGGTGCCCCGGCCAGGACTCGAACCTGGGACCAATTGATTAAGAGTCAACTGCTCTACCAACTGAGCTACCGAGGCCACCAATCAAGGGCGCGAAGAATCTCAAAACGCGCCGCCTTGTCAAGAACGCGCGGTGAACTTCCGTCAGCGCGGCAGCACAAGGGAGTTGGTTGTGAAACGAACCAGCGGCCATGGTTTAGCATTACGGGAGGCTGCTGCCGAGCGGCGGTCACACTGGAAAAGCGATTGCGCAGCCGAGTCTCCAAAGCTTCCATGACCTCCCGAAACACCGACCGCTCGCTTAACGCCTCGCCCCATGTCCACAATGTGCCGTCCTGTGTCAGGGCGAAACCCGTGGCCGGCCCGGCCCAGACGGCCACCCAATCCGCGCGGTTGCCGATTCGCCCAAGTAGCGCGGGGTTTCCATCGCTCGTCCGGCCCAACGCGCCGTCCAACGTGTCACCGCAACTCCACATCGTTCCGTCCTGCTTCAGCGCAAGAAAGGTAGAAGTCGCCGTCGCGGCTGCCAGTGAGTTCGTGTCCGCAGTGAAGCGAAACGGCAACTGGCGATTCGTGTTGCCGAAGCGCGCGGCGTTCGGTCCCCAAACCCAAAGGCTGCCGTCACGTTGACGCGCGAAGTAACAATACTCATTGGCAAAAGTGGCAACCCAATTCGTTCCATCGTCAACGCGCGTCGGTTCGTTCAATTTGATGTCCGGCTCTTTGGAGTATCCGGCATGAACAAAGCCCCAATGCCAGAGCGAGCCGTCGGACTGCAAGCCGACCGAACCAAAACCGCCTGCGGCCACGGCGGTCCAGTTTCGATTCTCGCCGACCGGGACCGGCGTCGCGGGCCAATTGGTCGTGCCGTCACCCACCTGCCCGCAGTCGTTTTGTCCCCAGGACCACAGCGAACCATCAGTCCGCAACGCCAGAGCATGTCCCAATCCCGCCGTTACCGCGACCCAATTTGTTCTCGGCGCGAGTTGTGACGGCGGGTTGGTGTAGAGGCCAATACTTTTTGGACCAATGTAAGGATTGAAAGTCCAACCCCACACCGAGCCATCGGACTTGAGGCCCAGCGCGAAAGTGAGTCCAGCCGCGAGCGAAACCCAATTCGAGCCGACCTCGAGTTTGCGCGGCACATTCCACAACCCGCGCTGGTTGATCGGGCCCAGCAGTCCCCCGGAATTTCTCCCCCAGCCCCACACGGTTCCGTCGGGCGACAGAATCAGGGCCGTGTTCATCGTCATGGCGACCTGCGGTCGGGTGATGATTTGACGGCTGCGGATTTCAACCGGGAAGGGACCAGGAGAAAAATGTTTCGCGCTCCACAACGCCGTCGCGAGCAACACCACGACGGCCAGCCCGAGACGAATGCGGCGCAATCCCATGTGAAACGTGGCGTAAGGCGGGAGATGAAGGACCCGCTAGAGTTTTTCCGGATGTACCATGAGGTCCGCCACACGCGTGAGCAGACGTCCCGCCGCGCCGCCATCCAGCACGCGATGGTCGAAACTCAGCGTGAGGTAAGCCTCCACGACCGGCACGAACTGGCCTTTGCCCTCGTCCCAGCGCGGTACCTTGCGGCCCGCGCCCATGCCCAACACGAGCGTTTGTTCCGGCAGCGGAATCGGCGTGGCCCAAACCAAACCGAATGTTCCGTAGTTCGTAACCGTCGCGATCGAGCCCCCCGTGGCATCGGCAGGAAGCTTGCGTTGATGCGCGAAGTCAACCAACTCGTTGTAACGCTGGACCAGGTCTTTCA
>CAZNOE010000656.1:0-3922 GCA_964574525.1 uncultured Bifidobacteriaceae bacterium | reverse complement strand
AGCGCGTATTGCCAGGATACGAAGGACACCGCAGGTTCTTATCGGCTGAAGCTCGCTTCGTCCAGCACGGAACGGCCGTCGGTGAATGAAAGTGATTTCCATACACCCGGCCTCCGCCTATGTTACGCCCGAGATTTTAACAACCAGAACGCGAACTCAAATGCACGACTCTGTTCCCTATCTGGATTTGCCGGCGCAAATCCGCGCCCTGCGTCCTGAAATTGACGCAGCCATCGCACGCACGCTCGACAAATGCTCGTTCTGCCTCGGGCCGGATACAGCGCAGTTCGAGAAGGATTTCGCGAAGTTCTGCGGCGCGGAACATTGTGTCGGTTTCAACAGCGGCACTTCGGCGTTGCACGTCGGCCTGATGTTGCTGAACGTCGGGCGCGGCGATGAAGTCATCAGCACGCCGAACACGTTCGTCGCGACGAGCTGGGTGATCTCCTATGTCGGCGCGAAGCCAGTGTACGTGGACATTGACGACGCCACGTTCAACCTCGATCCCAAGCTCATCGAACGTGCCATCACTCCGCGCACGAAGGCGATCATGCCCGTGCATCTCTACGGTCACCCATTCGACATTGATCCGATTCTTGCGCTCTGCAAAAAGCACAAGCTGCCGCTGATCGAGGACGCCTGCCAGGCCCATGGCGCGAAATACAAGGGAAAGACCGTCGGCACGTTCGGCGAACTTTCCGGTTTTAGTTTTTATCCAGGCAAAAACCTCGGCGCGGCGGGCGAAGGCGGGGCGCTTGTTACGAACAACGCTGCGTTCGCAGCGCGCGCCCGCTCGTTGCGCGAACACGGCTCCAGCGTGCGCTACTATCACGACGAGGTCGGTTTCAACTACCGCATGGAAGGCATCCAGGGCGCGGTGCTCGGCGTGAAGCTCAAACACCTGGCCCACTGGAACGCCGGTCGCCGCCGCGTCGCGCATCGTTACCACGAATTGCTCGCGGACACACCACTGCAGCTTCCGAAGGAGGCCGGTTGGGCCGAGAGCGCGTGGCATCTCTACGTTGTGCGTCACCCCCGACGCGACGAATTAAAGAAATCCCTCGAAGCCAATGGCGTCGGCTGCGCGCTGCATTACCCACTGCCGCTGCACCTGCAAAAATGCTACGCCAGCCTCGGCCACAAGCCCGGCGATTTCCCGGTCGCGGAAAAAGCCGCGCGCGAATGTCTGAGCCTGCCGATTTACCCGGAATTGACCGACGCGCAGATTCAACGCGTGGCGGCAGTAATCAAGGCATTCTTCGCACGCTGATTCGTAGAACCGATCGCCGCGCCGCATAACGGCGCCCGCGCCCGGCATAATGCAGGCCCGGATGCTGGGTGGACTGCTGTTGAAATGGCGGTTGAAATGGATGTTCGCCTGCGGGCTGGGCTTCGACCGTCGTGAATCAACTCCGTTCCCACTGCGTCCGGGTTCTCCGCGCGGCAAAGGCGTCAGGGCACAGCGACCAATTGATAAAATCGCGCGCCGCTCAGAATGGGGAACGCCACTTCCACACGCTGGCCGGTGCCGTTGACGTTGGAGACCACGGACGGTGTGCTGGTAAGGTTGCTGCGCGCCGCGATCCCATACTGCGCGCCGCTGATGGATCGAAACCCAGGATTATCTGGTTGCCGTTTGGCCGCACGTCGAGGGGCACGAACGGCACGGTCTTCGCGTCAATGGTTTCCAGGAACGCGAACACTTTGATCTGATCGAACGGGTCGCTTAACCGGTCGGGCAGCCGTCCGCCGGCCGTGCGGTGCTTCATATCGGACAGCACGGTGAGAAGATTCTGCGGCCGCATCGCTTCCGGATTTCGCCCCACGGCCAAGGCAACGTCGGCACGAAACCGCGGGCCGAAATCGCGGCGGTTTTCTTGGCCACGTTAAAGCAGCGAAAGGCTCGAACGAAGTTTGAATTTCAAAAGCGCCTCCGCCATGCTGTCCCCGTCTCCCCGAGACCAAAATGGCTGAACCGAAAACGCAACGAGACCAACGCCCGCCGCGCGGCATTCGCTGGTGGCCGGGAGTCGTTTTCCTTGTTGCGGCTCTCGTGGCGATCATCTGGGTCCGCTCGCACCTGGATTCGCCATTTCAGCAGCGCAACCTCGACACGGCGAAGATTGGTATCATCGCCACAATCCTCCTCGCCGTTTGGTGGACCTTCTTTTCGCGCGTGCCGACTCGGCTGCGGCTGAGTGTTACATTTGGACTGGCCGGATTGTTCGTAGTTGGGGCTGCGTTGTTTCGATTTCGTGGAGTGAGCGGCGACTTGGTACCGATTCTGGAGTTTCGCTGGACCAAACGCGCACTGCCCGCCGCCGCGCCAGCTATTGCACAAACCAACTCCGTTTCAACGCTTCAACGTTTCAACGCTTCAACGTCCCCCGGCTTCCCTCAATTCCTCGGACCGGATCGCAATGGTGTTTTGCCCGGTCCGCGGCTCGACACGAATTGGACCGCGCATCCGCCCGCCGTCCTCTGGCGTCAGAAAGTCGGTGCGGCCTGGTCGGGCTTTGTGATCGCCGATGGTATTTGTCTGACTCAGGAACAGCGCGGCGAGAACGAGTGTGTGGTCGCCTACGAACTGGCGACGGGCCGGCAGATTTGGCTGCACGCCGACGCGGCTCACTACAGTACGGTCATCGCCGGGGAAGGTCCACGCGCCACGCCGGCCATCGGGAGCAACCGCGTCTTCACGTGCGGCGCGACGGGAATTCTCAATTGCTTCGAGCTTGCGACCGGTCGCCTGGTCTGGACGCAAAATGTTGTTTCGGAATCCGGCGGTAATATTCCCGAGTGGGGGATTGCCAGTTCGCCGCTGTTGGCGGACGGCTTGGTGATCCTCCACGGCGGCAATAGTACGCAGCGCTCGTTGCTCGCGTTTCACGCCGAAGATGGGCGGCCGGCGTGGTCGGCAGCGGCGAATCACAGTTACGCCTCGCCGTTTCTCGCCACGCTGGCAGGTGTGCCCCAGGTGCTGACTTTCAATTCCCGCGTGATTTCTGCGCACGATCCCACCACGGGAAGCAAGCTTTGGGAAAGTCCCTGGGGCAGCGGCGACGTCGTCTGTTCTTCACCGGTCGTGGTCAGCAGCAATCGCGTGGTTTTCTCCAGCGGCTACGGTTTCGGCGCCAAGTTGCTGGAGATTTCCCGCGACGATGCGAATTCCAAGCTCGCCGCGCGGCTCATCTGGAAATCCATCCGCATGAAGGCAAAGTTTGCGCACGTGTTCGCGCGCGCGGACAGCCTCTACGGACTCGACGACGGCATGTTCGCGTGCGTGGATTTGAAGGACGGCTCGCTGCGTTGGAAGGAAGGCCGCTACGGTCACGGGCAGGGTCTGCTCGTGGGCGATCTCTACTTGCTGATGGCCGAATCCGGCGAGCTGGTCCTTCTGCATCCGACGCCCGACGCGCCGAATGAACTCGCTCGCTTCCGCGTTTTCAACGCCAAGACCTGGAATCCCCTCGCGCTCTCCGGCGATCTGCTGCTGGTCCGCAACGATCAGGAAGCGGCGTGCCTTCGGCTGAAGCTCGCACCTTGAACGCGCGACGGTCGGGTCCAAACCGGAAAGGAGCGCGGACAGGATCGCAAAGAAAACCGCCGAGTTGAAACAGGGGAATGATTGAGGAATGGCTGGCAAGGGAGTTCCCGCAAATTACATTCCTCCGCCATTCATTCCCCTGCCTTGATCAGTAACGCAGCACCAACACCGCCGGGTGCTTGATTAAGTTGTCAGAGGAATGTTCGTCAGGAGAATGAAAACCAAACTATTCCCCTGACAATCATTCCCCTGACTAAAGCACCGCCGCCGTAACTCAGTGAACCAAGACGAGCACGGCGGCTTGTTCGGCAGATTTGACGACCTGCTCAAACTTCCGCTCCTTCGTCTCCGGCTCCTTCAACTTCGCCTGGTGGC